>JADGCQ010000138.1 GCA_015228925.1 Magnetococcales bacterium
CAAAGTCAAAACCCTGGGGTCAATACCCCAGACCCCTTTTTTCTTTTAATAATTTAATAAACATGTTCAAAGATTTTTTCCAGGCTAAAGCCCACAAAGATTATCGCCCCAGTCCATTGATTACTGGTAAATATCCCCAGCAGTCGCGCTTTTGGTAGGCGACGGATCTGCACCACTTGAATGGCCAAATGGACGGCGGCACCCAAAACAGCCAACGCATAAAGAAACGAATAATGCAGCAGATAGCCAGTGACAATCCAAAACAAGGTTGTCAATCCATAAAATATCGCCACCGCCATCCACCCCCTGTCACCAAACAAAATGGCAGTCGATTTCACGCCGATTTTAAGATCATCCTCCTTGTCGATCATACCGTAGATGGTATCGTAGCCTGTGGCCCAAAAAACGGTTGCCAAAAACAAGGTCCATGCCGGACCATCGACCCGTCCAGTCACCGCAGCCCAGGCAATAATCGTCGCCCAGCCAAATGAAATCCCCAAATAAAGTTGTGGGGTATCAATCCACCGTTTCGTCAACGGATAGCTTAAAGCCAAAAAGGCTCCCGGCAGACAAAGAATCAAGGCTTGGCGATTTAATTGCATCCCCAAAAACAGGGCGATGGCCAGCAGGAAAATTAAAAGTCCAACGGCATGGACCATGGAAATAGCCCCTCTGGCCAAAGGACGGTATCGTGTCCGTTCCACATGCGGATCAAAATTGCGATCGGCCAAATCATTGGCAACACACCCCGCCGAACGCATGATAAACGTCCCCAAAATAAAAATGATGAGCAGTACACGATCGGGATACCCCGAAGAAGCCCCCATCAAAGACCACAAAGTCGGCCACAAAAGTAACCACGTCCCAACGCTGCGATTGACCCGCATGAGCAATAAAGATTCGCGGACGATGGGGTTGGAAATGGTTTCAATCCAGGATTGATTCATCATGTTTGGTTCCACAGGGCAATACAGGGGGGAAAATTTCAAGGATACGGGCGCGCAAAAGATCGTTGACGTAAAACATGGAACGACGGCACCAACAAGGTTTTGTTCCGGCAAAATCGGAAAAAAATGGAGAATTGTGGCTTACCATACGGTTTAATTGAAGATGCTCTCGCTTCAGTTGGCTATTCTGTTCCATGAAAAAATAACCCAAAGCTTGATCGCCCGCCACAATGGCACGACGGTCCGCTTCAGGCAAATCGCTCAAGACAATCTGAGAATGGGCAAATACCACCCGATGGCCACCCAATACCAACCAGGCATTGCGTATTAATATCGCATCGGCAGATAAAGAGATGTTGTGTTCCGGCCAAACCCGATCATCATCGGGCCATGAGGAGAGATGGGTATGGTTTATCAATTGCAATTCTACCCGTTGACCAATAATGTCTTCTAGGCGTTGCGTCAAAGATTCACGCCAACACAAAAGATCGCGCAAGGGAGGTTCCAGATGTTCTCCCTTTTGAAAAAGCAAATGGTCGGGGGTCTGCCAGGGGTCGAGAAATGCAATCCCTGTAAACGGTGAAAGGATGGTTTGTCTAAAATCCATGATCCTTGGAAATCCTATTTTTTGGAACCGATTTGAAGATGATGAAACCACGTTTGTACATCAATGCCAATCTTGAAAATGATCTGGAAGTGATCCTTGAGCCGGAACACAGACATTACCTGATAAACACCCTGCGCAAAAAGATAGGGTCAGAGGTTTTGCTTTTTAATGGTAAAGATCCTGAAAGTGAATGGGAAGCGACCTTGGTGGAAACCCAGCGTGAAGCCCGTTTATTGGTTCATCGGCAGTTGCCTGTCCATCGAGAATCCAGTTTGGCCGTTACGCTGATTGCAGGGATGATCAAGGGTGAAGCGATGGAGTGGGTCATCCAGAAGGCAACCGAGCTGGGGGTTGTTTGTTTTATTCCGCTGCAAACCCAAAGGACGGTGGCGCGAATTGCCCAGGAACGGTGGCCTGCCAAAGAACGACGCTGGAGAAAAATCATTCAGGAGGCGGCGGAACAATGTGGGCGTGTTTGCCTCATGCAGTTGCATCCTCCGGTGGAATTGTCCCAGTTGCCATCGTTGTTGGCAGCGGGTCCACGGTTTTTATTCTGGGAACAGGATTCAGGTTCTCTGCCGCGATTGCGTACAATACCCCATCCTGGTGCCCATGTTACTTTGTTGACAGGATCGGAAGGGGGGTTATCTGGCGAAGAGGTCCAGCAGGCCAAAGATCAACTTGGTTTTGAAGTTTTAACCCTGGGTTCCAGGATACTACGGGCGGAAACTGCTGCGTTGGCCGTGGTGACCGCTGTTCAAACGCTCTGGGGCGATTTGGGTTGAAATGATTAAAAGAAAAAAGGGGTCTGGGGTATTGACCCCAGGGTTTTGACTTTAAAAAAAAGCTTCATTCTTCGTTTTTGAATTTGCTTTTGAACTTAAACTAAGGTCAAAAGCGAAGAATGAAGCTTTTTATTTAAAGTCAAAAACAAAGTCAAAACCCTGGGGTCAATACCCCAGACCCCTTTTTTCTTTTAATAATTTTATTTAATGTCAACACGTTCTATCGCATCCAGGGATTTTTCTACGCCGAAGGGAAGATTGACGACCATCAAACCGCTGCCCACCAGCCGACGGGGTGATCCGGGAGGGGTGACCAGCACTTCCCTGCGGGCAAATTTAGGCAGATTGGCCCGTTCCAATGCACGGCACAGGGGTGGGTGCAGGTTATCTTTGAGCAGCGGATACCAGACCATGATCACCGCTTCTGGGCATTTTCGGTGAATTTGCAAAACAAAATCACGGACCTGTTCATATTCGGTTTTCACTTCATAACTGGGATCACAGACAATCAGGCAGCGTCTCGGATTGGATGGGAGAATGGCCAACACCCCTTCATAACCGTCCCGATGATGAATGTGGGTATGATTTTCCCCCCGGAAATTTTTTTTCAAAATAGTCTGGGTGCCCGGATGCAGTTCCATCAGGTGCATGGGATCCTCCGCCCGCAACAATAATCGAGCAATCCATGGTGATCCCGGATAATGGTTGGGACCAAACCGTTCCCGGATGGTCTCCACAGCGTCACGATACGGGTGTCTCGGTGGTGGAAATCCGCGCAAAAGTAACCGCTGTATCCCTTGTTGTGCTTCGCCGGTTTTCAGTGCCATGGGGGAGGCCAGGTCGTACAATCCCGCCCCTGCATGGCTCTCGATATAGGTCAACGGCTTCCCTTTGGCGACCATCTGCGCCAGAATGACTGCGAGACAGCCGTGTTTATGGACATCCGCTAGCCCACCGGCGTGATAGTCGTGTTGATAAGACAGCATGACGGGGATTTAGTCTGGATTTTCCACAACAGGACGGACGCGAAAAATGCCGGCATCCAACGAAACCACTTCCACCGGTGTTCCCCGTGTGATGATACCCACGGCGTGCGCAGGATCGGGTACCACTTTCCAATCGATGCCGGAATAACGTTCCACACCACTCTCCAACGGGGAGATGTCTTGTTGCAGGATAAAACGAAGCCCAATCAAATCGCTGACCTCTCGTGGTGGGGATGATGGTCTTTTCTGAAAGCGGAGAAACCATTTCCAAAAGGTTGCCGCCAATCCAAGAGAGATGATGGAAAACCAAGCGATGGCGGGGACGGTCGCTCCCGAAAGAAGACCTGAGGTGATCATGAGTCCCGTGATCACCGCCCCCATGCCGGTAAACAGCAGCATCCCCGAAGAAAATCCCAAAACCCCCGCCTCAACCGCCAACAGCCCAAAGCCTACTGTGAACCACAGGGCGTCGCGGTGTGTGTCCAGATAGGTCAGGATCGTCATGATCACCCCTTGGTGCGCGGATGGTCGGTTTGTTGGTCCGGTGTTTGGGTGAAAACACCGCTTTGGTTGATGGCCGCCAGCATGGCCATGGCCTCGGCGACCGTGTTGGCGGCGGAGGTATTGTTGGCATCCATGAGGACCACCGAACTTTTTCGGGCAATGGCCTCCTTGGCGTGAATGGCGCGGGTGGCCAGATCAAACTGAACCGCTTTTTGTCCTTCCAACGAGGCGGCGGCTTGACCGACGATGGTTAACGCCTTGGCCCGTGCTTCCGCGACGGTGGCAATGGCGATGGCCTCACCTTCGGCGCGGAGAATCTCCTGGGCACGGTCCGCTTCCGCAGCCATCACCTTGGCCCGTTTTTCCCCTTCAGCCTTGTTGATGGCGGAATCGCGCATCCCTTCCGATTCCAAAATGGCGGCCCGTTTTTCCCGTTCCGCTTTCATCTGCCGTTCCATCGCTTCAAGGACGGTTTTGGGCGGTTTGATGTCTTTGATTTCGTACCGCAGTACTTGGATGCCCCAGGGACTGGCCGCCTCGTTGATGGAAGAGACGATGGCGACGTTCAGATTGGCCCGTTCCTCAAAAGTTTTGTCCAACTCCAGCTTGCCGATTTCCGAACGCATGGTCGTTTGGGCCAACTGGGCAACGGCAAAGGAAAAATCATCGATACCGTAAGAAGCCTTGTAGGGGTTGATCACCTTGGCGTAGAGGATGCCATCGACCTCCAGGGCAATGTTATCTTTGGTGATGGCCGATTGACTGGGGACATCGATGGCCATCTCCTTGAGTGTTTGGTCGTAGGCCACCTTGTCGATGAATGGAATCAAAAAGTTGATCCCTGCCGTGAACGTATTGTAATACTTGCCAAAACGCTCGACAACGTAGGCACGGTTTTGCGGAACGAACCGAAGACCATTTTTTAAGATCACCAGAATGACGATGGCAAGACCGGTCCAAAAATTAAACACAATGTTGATCAAGGCGTCTTCGTTCATGGTGGGGCATCTCCTTGCATCGAGTTTTGATGGGCAACCTAATCCCAATCCTCTTTAAGTTTCTACCACCATTCCGTTGACGGTGCGATATTTTTTTCTTCTCGTGAAGTGACCCGGGCATGGTTTTTCGTTTGACAGAGTTTGCGTGGGGTGAAAGACTCCAATAGAGTCGCGAGGTATAAAACAGCCTCGGACTGAAGGGGATAGTGGGATCACATCGAATCAAGGGAGCTTGGATCATTGAGAACCTGGACACGCAAACGGGTGGTGGTTACGGGAGGGGCTGGTTTTTTGGGGTCGCATCTGTGTGAACGCCTCCTGGCCGAGGGGCATGATGTTTTGTGCGTGGATAATTTATTCTCCGGGAACCGAGACAACATCGCCCATCTGGAGGGGCGTCCCCATTTTGAATTCATGCGCCATGACGTGACTTTTCCCCTCTACCTGGAGGTGGATGAAATCTATAACTTGGCCTGTCCGGCCTCTCCCGTTCATTATCAGCATGATCCGGTGCAAACCACCAAGACCAATGTTCACGGTGCCATCAACATGCTTGGTCTGGCCAAACGGGTCAAGGCGCGCATCCTTCAAGCGTCCACCAGTGAGGTGTATGGAGACCCCGAACAGCATCCCCAGCGGGAAGATTATTGGGGACATGTCAACCCCATCGGTCTGCGTGCCTGTTATGATGAAGGCAAACGGTGTGCTGAAACGTTGTTTTTTGATTATTATCGCCAACATGGCCTTGCGGTGAAGGTGATCCGTATTTTTAACACTTATGGACCGCGTATGCATCCTAACGATGGGCGGGTGGTTTCCAATTTTATTGTTCAAGCCCTGAACAATGAACCCATCACCATCTATGGCGACGGTTCCCAAACCCGATCCTTCTGCTATGTTGATGATCTGGTCACCGGGATGATGGCTTTCATGAAAACACCCGATGATTGTCCCGGGCCGATGAACCTTGGAAACGACCATGAGTTTACCATTCTACAACTGGCCCAGAAGGTCATCGCCTTGACGGGATCATCGTCGCAACTGGTGATCAAACCGCTCCCTTCCGACGATCCCAAGCAACGACGCCCAGACATCACTTATGCCCGAACCCTTTTGGGGTGGGAACCCAAGGTGCAGTTGGATGCCGGATTGGTGGCAACCATCGATTATTTTAAAAAATTGTTTCAAACCGGTTGATCCTAGTGGCGGTTTCCATTATTTGGAACGAGGCCGATGAAAAAAAGCCAGTTTTTCTGGGTTTCTGTGGTGTGTTGGTTGATGGGTTTTGGTTTCATGATGGCGGGTACGGCGCGTGCGGTTGATGAGACACTGGCCTATACGGTGGTGTTTCGGGGTGTGGAGGACGATTCATCGCTCCAATTGGCCCTTGAATCGGTCTCTGTAACCCGCAAACGCCAGGAGCAACCGCCGGCCAACATGTTCCTGTTACGGCGGCGGGCCAAGGATGACGGTGAGACTTTTGTCCAACTCCTCCATTCCAAGGGGTGGTTCGATGCCAGTGTTGAACCCTCTTTGACGGGGGAAGGGGCATTGGTTGTCATTACGTTCTCTGTGGTGCGTGGGGAGCGTTATCGCCTTGGGGTGCCGCAACTGCGTTTGCTCACCCCAAAAACCGAGTTTATCCCCCCAACCATGGAATTGTTGGGCTTGAAAGAAGGGAACTTTGCGGAATCGGACCCCATCTTTGCCGCAGCGGATCAATTACTCGTCTATGCGCATAAAAGGGGTTTCCCCGAGGCTCGGTTGGTTGATCGTCGTTATGAACTCGACCGTGCCGCACATCGACTGGATGTGGTTCTGGATCTGCTGCCTGGCCCGTTGGTGCGGTTGGGTAAGGTCCATTTTACCGGGGACGAAGGGGTGGATCAGGTGTTTTTGGACAAGCATCTTTCCTGGCGTCCTGGAGCGGTCTATCATCCCAAACGGATGGAGCGGATTCAACGCGCTTTCATGGGGACCGGATTGTTTGCCACCGTCAACGTGGCGTTGGAACGGCCCAGTGCTGAAGGTGAACTATGGCCTGTCGCGGTTCATCTGACGCAGCGCAAACACAAAACCATCGCCGCTGGCGGGGGGTACAGTACCGACAAGGGGATCAACCTGAAGGGGGCTTGGGAACATCGTAATATTTTCCATAGGGGCCAACGGATCAAGGTCAATACAGAATTGGGAACGGATGCGCAATCGGCTTTTTTGTCTCATGAAACGCCCGATTTTATCCTTTCCGGTCAGAAATTGTCTTTTGCCTTTCGTCTGGATCGGAACCGTGAGGATGCTTACGAAAGTCAAGCACTCCAAGTTGGTGCTACCGTTTTGCGTCCTGTACTGGCTCCAGGGGGTGAGGCCAGTCTCGGTCTGGAATGGCGGATCGCGGATGTCATTGAAAGAAGTGATGAATCCCGTGCCTCTTTTGCAACGACGGCCATCCCTTTGGGTTTGAAACTGGACCGGAGTGATGATTTATTGGATCCTGGTCAGGGGTGGCGTTGGAATTCTGAGGTCAAACCAGTTTTCACGCTGTCCAGTGCCGGTGATCCCTATGTCCGGTTTGCGAATCGGGGGAGTGTTTACCGAACCCTGTCGGCGGTACCGCGTGTGGTTTTGGCGGCACGGGGTGAGGCAGATACGGTGTGGGGGACCACGCATGACAATTTGGCGGCGGATCAACGGCTGTACGCGGGTGGTGGTGGAACCTTGCGGGGGGTTGGGTATCAACTGGCGGGTCCGTTGGATCAGGAACACAAGCCCATTGGTGGGCGATCTTTGTTGGCTTTGGGGACGGAGGTTCGTTGGCGGGCCTGGGAAAATGTTGGGCTGGTCGGTTTTGTGGATGGTGCCAGGAGTTATGAAGGTGAGGTGCCGGATCTTTCTGAGGGGATGTTGTTTGGGGCGGGTGTGGGGGGGCGTTATGTGACTCCGATCGGTCCCATACGGATGGATGTTGGGTTTCCTTTACGGAAAAGATCGCAAGTGGATGATTCGTTCCAGATTTATGTCAGTATTGGTCAAGCGTTCTAAGGTTTTAAGGGATTTTGAACAGGATTGTTTTGAAATTTTATATTGACATTGCACCTATATTGAGCGGAGACTGTGCTATTGGCTGTTTGTTTGATTGGGGGTGTCACGGTTTCGACGGGGTATGGAAAGGCTTTTGGAGGCGTCCCGGTATCGCACCACCGTAATAGGGCGGAACTTTATAATTGCCAACGACGAGCATTACGCTCCGGTGATGGCAGCGGCCTAAAACCGCTGTTTGATCGGGGTCCAGGCCTGGGCCCGGCAACATAAGTCTGTACGACAGGGTCGAGCCGGAGAGTGAAGGCCGGTTAAAATCCAGGGTCACCCAGTGTTCCGAGGTAACGGAGGCGGCGGGTTCAGCCGGTCTGAAACGGATCCGCCGCATATGACCGGCAAAATGGGCGTACATCTTCCGAGTTGAATACATGTTTCGGACGCGGGTTCGACTCCCGCCACCTCCACCATTCTTTTTTCAATAGGTTTTCTCTATGATGCGGCCACCTTTCGGGGTGGCCGTGGTCGTTAAAAAAATACCAATGTTTCCAATGGTTAGCGCGGGATGTTTGGAAAAGAGCTTGGTTCAAAGTCGGATCCGCTGGAGTTGGAACTTGCCCTTTCTTTTTCTCTCGGTTAGCCTTCTTCGAAGGCTTTGGACCCATCCCCTGGTGAATCCGACAAGACCGGACTCATCTTTGACCCCATCCTTCCTTCTCTGACCCAATGCAAGACCTGACCCCATTCTCTTTAGTGCCCCAATTTTCTTTAGGATTTCGACTTGTTTCTTATGGCAAAAAGACTATCATGGACCTCTGATAAATGCGCAACTTTTCTAAAATTGAAGGTTCGTCGGGTTTCACGGAGGGCCAACAAAAATGAAACAACGACAGTTGATCAGCTTTGACTGGGCCTTGAAACGCCTACTGCGCAGCAAGGCCAATTTTGAAATCCTGGAAGGGTTCCTCTCCGAACTTCTTCGCGAGGATGTGCGTATCGTCGAAATCTTGGAGAGCGAAAGCAATCAGGAAGCCCGCAACGATAAATTCAACCGTGTCGATCTCAAGATCAAAAACACCCGGGATGAAATTATC
>JADGCQ010000139.1 GCA_015228925.1 Magnetococcales bacterium
TATTGGGATTTGATCGGCAATTCGGGCCGTTTCCCCCATTTTATCGACTGGCTCCAGGTCAATGCGGTCGCCATCCCGGTGGCCGAATGACCCATGGCCATTCCATGATTGTCGAACCCTGGGGGATGATCGTGGCTCAATGCCCTGAAGGCGTCGGGTTTGCTTTGGCACCGGTGGAGGGTGATCGGGTTGATTCCTGTCGGCGACAGATCCCTTCGTGGAAAGGTGACGGAGGATCCGACTAAAAGGATCGGCTCAATTTGGATTCCGGGGGCTTATTCAACCACAAGGATACGTTCAGATTCCCCCCACCTTAAAACTTTTGAAAAGAAAGAAGGGGTCTGGGGAATTCTTTCCCCAGGGTTTTGACTTTAGACAAAAAGCTTCATTCTTCGCCTTTGAATTTGCTCTTGAACTTAAACAAAGTCAAAAACAAATTCAAAAGCGGAGCATGGAAGCCTTTTTGTTTAAATTCAAAAACAAAGTCAAAACCCTGGGGGCAATCCCCCAGACCCCTTTTTTCTTTCAATAATTTCCTAGGAGCAGTGGACGGTTACGAATCAAGACCCCGGAATCCAAATTGAGCCAAAGGATCAATGCCATGTCCCCAGTGGGGTGTGGCGATCCCCATGACCGCTTGCGTACCAATCCTTTTCAAGAATCTCATGAGCCTGGGGGGGATCCAGTTTTACCGCTTCGATCAACCCTTGATACACCAGTTTGAACAATCTGGGCAGAGCAATTTGGTGTGTCTGGCCGGTGGTCACGAAGATCCAGTCGGAAAGCTGCAAAAATAATGCAAACGGAGAGGGGGTTCCCCGGAGCCAGTCGATAAAATGGGGGAAACGGCCCGAATTGCCGATCAAATCCCAATATCGGGAAAAACGGCGCAACCTTTGGGTGGTAGCAAAATCAACCTGATCGTTGCTGAGAATCTCATACGGAGGAAATGGGTTATAAACCATGGCATGAGTAGTCTCTTGGCGGGCAAGCTTTGTCCCATGAAGCCGTTTCAGAATACCCACCTGAATTTCCTGGGGTCGTAACCGCAACAGTCGGTCAAATCCCCCTCCCATGCTGGCAAAAGATTCTCCAGGCAAACCAAAAACCAGATCGGTGTGCAAATGAACCTGGGTATGCGTGCGCAACCAAGCAAGGTTGCTTTCGGCCTCCGCATTATCTTGGAAACGGTAGATCCGTTTTTGGGTTTGGGGATCGAACGTTTGCAGGCCGATCTCCAATTGAATCCCCCCTTTGGGAAAGGCGATGAGCCGCTCTTTCAAGGGGGGGGGCAGGCGATCCGGGATCATCTCAAAGTGGAGAAACAATCCGGGACGCCATCGTTGCAGGAAAAAATCAAGGATGGTGGTCGCGGTGGCGGTATGCAGGTTGAACGTGCGATCAACAAATTTGAATTGTCGGGCACCACGTTCCAAAAGATCATCCATGGCGGCAAAAAAGGGTTCCATGGAAACCGTCCGTATCGGGGCATCGTCGGCGGAGAGGCAAAAGGAACATCCATAGGGGCAGCCTCGGGAGGCCTCGACGTAGGTAAAACGGTTTTTCAAATCATTTTCATCGTAAAGAAAATAGGGAAGGTTGCTCCGGGCCAAATCAATCGGAGGGGCGATGATCCGTTTGTTGGCAGGGAGGGGGGTGCGATTATTGAGAAATTCTCGGCAAAAATCACGGAAAGCGACCTCTCCTTCGCCGGTAATGATGAGATCCGCCGGGGTATGCCAGGGGGCAGTGCTTGGGGCATGACCCGCTTCCGGTCCCCCCAGAACAAGGACGGTTTGGGGAGACAAGGTTTTGAGAAGTCCCAAAAGCTGCGTGACCGGTTCCAGATTCCAAACGGCGACGCCAATACCGACGATGACTGGATGGTGATGCAATATGGTTTCGGCGATATCCAGGGGGCGATGATGGATATCAAATTCCATAATTCGGCAATGATCGGCCAACTCACCCAGATTGGCCTTCAGGCACCGCAGACCAAATGCCGTATGACGATAGCGCGCATTGAGTGTGGTCAGGATGATGGGTGTGGGCGGTGGGGAAGACATGCCAGTTTCCAATCTATTTCCCACTTCCTCCTCTAACGATGAAGCTTTTTATTCAGTCGGAGTTCCCATTGTTGACCAAAATCATTGCGCCGCTGCAAATGCAGGCTTTGGGCGTAGGCAACAAGACTCTCCATTTTTTGCATACTTCGATCATAAATTTCAAACGCATAGTGGACACGAAAAAAAGGGGCACCCCTTGCCTTGCAGGCCTCGATGATTTTGATCGTAATTTTGGTATCCAGTTTGATGGTAGACCAGATGACGTGCGCGGTACACTCCTGTCCAGGGAACAATCTTGGGTGCTGTTTGGGGGCTTTGAAATAAAAACCTCCAAAACTTATATTTTCCAGAGTTGGCTTGAAGGTCTCTCTGCGACCGATCGCCACATCCAACACAACGTTCCAGGTAGAATCTATGTTGACCCGAACCGATTTTCTTTTTTCGGTGCGGATCAATACCTCTTTTGGAAACGTAACTTTCAGAACGTCGGAATCGATTTGCTCCATGAAGTTGACGTTCATGACCACATTGTAAGCTTTGGTATTCAAGCTGATGGTGATGACATCGGCGTGGCGAATGCGCATGTTGCCGATGGAAGGGGTCAAGGCATCGATCAGCAGATACATGCTTTTTTCCGATTCGCCTTTACCCGTGGCCATTTTAAGGTGAGAATGGTAGTCGAAGATTTGATGGCCGATCTGAAGCAGGATGGGTATCTCGCCATCCATAGTTAAAATGACCATCAACTGTTGCAACATCATGGCATCATCGATGCGCACGGCATCGGGAGATTTGGCATGTCCTGCTGGTTGTTGGGCTTTGGCACCTTGGTAGACAAAATCGAGGAAATCCATAGGCCTCCACTTTGAGTTTGTTGTCCGATCTGATCAGTCCCCGTAAGGAGATGTTTCGGCGATTGTATCGGGTTGATTGAGCTAAATTTACATGAGGAGTGATGGATCAATGAAAACCAACGTCGGTGGAATAGATCGAATTCTGAGAATCATCGTAGGATTGATCGTGTTGTCTTTGATTTTTGTGGGACCGCAAACGTTGTGGGGCTTGATCGGGATTGTCCCTTTGGTGACAGGATTGTTTAAGTTTTGTCCGCTCTATCCCATCCTGGGTTGGAATACCTGCCCTTGTTCTGCAAAAAAAGGGTGATGATGCGCTAATTCTTCGGCTTCAGGAGATCGGTGACCGTTTCAAGGATCTCCTTTCTGGAGAAGGGTTTTGCCAGGACACGTATGGCACCGCACATCTTGGCAACATCCAGGGCGAACTGTGCTTTTTCACCGGGACCGCCGCCGGAAATGGCGATAATGGGTAATTCTGGGTTGAGTCCGATGAGTTCCTCAATAGTTTCCAGTCCGTTTTTGTTGGGCATGAGGATGTCGGTAATGACCAGTTCTGCGGGACATTTGCGAAACTGTTGCACACCCATGCGTCCATCTTCGGCGGTCTCGACCTCATAACCCGCTTTTTCAAGGATCTGCTTCAGGACTTCTCGAACCTGCCGTTCGTCTTCTATGATGAGAATCCGTACCATAACTCAACTCCGCTGGGTCAATGCGCTGGATTGATCTGCCGTCTTTTGCACGGTTGGAAGAAACACCTGAAACGTACTGCCCAACCCTTCGGTACTGTCCACGGTGATCGCCCCCTCATGGGTTTGTATGATGCCATGAACAACGGATAATCCCAACCCGGAACCTTTACCAACACTTTTTGTGGTAAAAAACGGTTCAAAAAGGCGGTCGCGATTGGCCGGTGGAATACCAATCCCCTGATCTTGAATACTCAGGCGCATATGTGGTCCTGGATGGAGTTTGGCCAACGGAACATGGTTGTGGATCATTTCTTGGTCAACCATGATTTCTTGCAGTGCCACACGGAGAACTCCCCCGGTTTCCTCCATGGATTCCACAGCGTTGGTACAAAGATTCATGACCATTTGCTGAATGCGTGCGGCATCGGCTGAAACCATATTTTCGGTTATGGGAAAAGAAGCTTCCAGGATCATTTTTTCGGGAAGAATCGCCTGAAGCAAAGAAATAGTCTTTTTTAACGGAATGGACAAGGGGATGGGGTGCCGTTTTCGTTCACTTCTGCGACTGAACGTCAACAATTGTTTGATCAATTCCTTGGCCCGGTTTGCTGCGATCATCACTTCGTTCAGATTGTCATGGGCCTGACTGGAGGCTTCCAGATCATCCATGGCCAATTCGGTATAGGAAAGAATGACGGTGAGTATATTGTTGAAATCATGGGCTATCCCCCCGGCCAGGGTTCCGATGGCTTCCAGTTTTTGATACTTTTTCAGGTGGTTCCCCCATTCCAGTTCGCGGGTCATGTCGCGCCCCACCACAACGTGGCTGGTAATTTTTCCTTTTTCATCACGAACGACGGACCAAGTGATATCGGCGTGAATGATGTGACCATTGTGTTTGGGTGCAGGAAAGCGTTGCCTGAAGGGGGTACCTGTGGCAATAGCCTGGGAGATTTTGTCACGCAAACTTTGATTTTGTCCGTTATCGGGGAAAAAAAGGACGTTTGTGCCAAGAATTGCATGACGTGGGTAGCCGGTTACGCTTTCAAAGGCAGGATTGACATAAAGGACGTGGCCTGAGGGGTCTGTGATGAGGACCATTTCTGCTGTCTGGTTGACAGCGGTTGCTAGGCGGCGCATGGCCTCTTCATCCAATCGCAGGGCACGGTTGAGTTGGAACAGGTGGTAGATCAGATAGGTCATGAATGGCAAGGCGCATAACAAAAGCATGGAGGCCAGTTCATCCAAATACCAGAGTTCATCATTCCAGACCCAGGTGACAAACATATCGAACACATCATAAAAAGTTGTTACGACGACCGCTGGAAAGAAAATAAGAAAGAATATGACCAGATAGGGTTGTGATCGTGGCCGGATGGCAGGGGGTGGCAGATGAGGGGAATCGGTGGTTTGAGCCATGGTCCGCAGTCTAACGGCAGTGAGAGAAATAGGCAGCAAAGCGGCCATGATCATCGTTTCGACCATTATGCCCGTCCTTGCCCCCGTCAAGCAACAGAACCTTGATCCCTGCAAACCTTGAAAATGGAGAGGCCAAGCAAAATTGACGGATTTTGGTGGACTGTCGGGGTTAAATCTTGGACAATCCGAAGTGTTGGAAACCGTAGCGATGGAAATGGCAATGACCAAAAATAATAAGAAATTTCGCAACGATGCGTTTGACGTACCCTGGAAAGATATCCTGGAAGCCTATTTCCCCGAGTTTTTGGCATTCTTCCTCCCGGAGGCGTATCATGGTATCGATTGGAAACAAGGATTTGAGTTTCTCGACAAAGAACTCTCCCGTATCACCCGTGAATCACAGATGGGTGATCGGCGCATGGATAAGCTGGTCAAAGTGTGGCGGCACGATGGTGTTGAATTCTGGGTCTTGATTCACATTGAAATCCAGGGAGATAGAAAACAAAACTTTGAACTGGGGATGTATGTCTACCAATACCGGGCGTTCGATCTGTATCGGGTGCCGGTGGTGGGCTTGGCCATACTGACAGACGAAGAGCCGGGTTGGCGTCCCACAGAATTCAGTTATCATCTTTGGGGAACCAAACAAAGTTATCAGTTTACGGCAGTCAAGCTGTTGGACTACCCGGAAGCGGAACTTGAAAAATCCAACAACCCCTTTGCTGTCGTGGCCTTGGCACACCTGCGGGCCAAGAGGACAAAGCATCGGGTGGAAGATCGCTATCAATCAAAATGGAATTTAATCAGAAATTTATATAAAAGTGGTTTTAATCATCAACAAATTATCGATCTTTTTCGTTTTATCGACTGGGTGCTTCATCTACCCGATGAAGCCGACAGAAGGCTGTGGAAAGAAATTCTTGCTTTTGAGGAGAACCAAAAAATGCCCTACATTTCGAGCATTGAACGAATTGGACAACAAATTGGAAAGGAAAGAGGAGAAAAAATAGGCGAAAAAAGAGGAAAGAAAAAAGGTATCCAAATCGGCGAAGCCAATATTTTGATGCGTCTGTTACATCACCGCTTTGGCACCCTGCCTGATTGGGCCGATAAAAAAATCGCCGAGGCCAAACCGTCTTCCCTAGAGGCGTGGAGTCTACGGTTTGTGGATGCCCAATCATTGGATGAAATCTTTGCTGACAAGGTGTGATATGAACGCATGTCAATACGCCCTGGTGTCCATGATTGCATTGTGAGGTAAAAAACCATGGGTTTAAAAATACTGTTGGTCGGTGGTGGCGGGCGTGAACATGCCCTGGCCTGGAAAATTGCACAATCACCTCTGGTGGAAAAACTTTATTGTGCCCCCGGAAATCCAGGCATCGGTGGTGTAGCGCAGTGTGTGGACATCAAGGCGGGGGATATTGTTGCCCTGGAAATGTTTGCGGTTGAAAAAAAAATCGATCTGACGGTGATCGGACCCGAGGGTCCGTTGGTCGCTGGACTGGCTGATCATCTTCGGGCCGCCGGGCAGGCAGTTTTCGGCCCTTCCGCCTCGGCGGCGGCCATTGAAGGTTCCAAAGCTTTCATGAAAGATCTGTTACAACGGCACCATATTCCCACCGCAGGCTATGCGGTATTTACCAAGGCCAAGGCGGCACTGGAATACATCCGTAGGCAAGGGGCTCCCATTGTCGTCAAAACTTCTGGATTGGCTTCGGGTAAAGGGGCCATGGTTTGTCACACCCTGCAAGAAGCAGAACAAGCGGTCCATCGTGCCATGGTTGCCCAAGAGTTTGGTGAGGCGGGGCGCGAGGTGGTCGTGGAGGAGTTCTTGACGGGAGAGGAGGTCTCCTTCATGGCATTTGCCGATGGCGAACACCTGTTGCCCATGGCGAGTGCCCAAGACCATAAGGCCGTTGGCGAAGGAGATACCGGTCCCAATACCGGAGGGATGGGAGCTTATTCACCAGCCCCTGTGCTGACGCCCCAGTTGCATGAACGAATTATGACCGAAATCATGCAACCGGTGATCCGGGCTATGGCGGATGAAGGACGCCCCTATCGTGGCGTGTTATATGCCGGTCTGATGATCGATGGTGGCCAATTGAAAGTATTGGAGTTCAACGCACGCTTTGGTGATCCCGAAACCCAGCCGGTTTTGATGCGGATGCGGTCCGATATTGTACCGTTTTTAATGGCGTCGGCGGATGGATCGCTTGCAGGGATGGAAATCGATTGGGATCCCCGCCCCGCCGTTTGCGTGGTCATGGCTGCGGGGGGATACCCTGGCAGTTATCGGAGTGACGATGTTATTACCGGGATTGATGTGGCCACGCGATGCCAGGATGTACAGGTGTTCCATGCAGGATCGCGTCTCAATGGGGGACAAATCGTCACATCGGGGGGGCGCGTTCTGGGAGTGACGGGATTGGGGACCACCGTAACTCAGGCACGCAAAGTAACCTATGCTGCGGTTGATCTGATCCATTGGCAAGATGTCTACTTTCGCAAAGATATTGCCTACCGCGCCATATCCAGGGAGGCACAATGAATTCATCACCACTTGTCGGCATTCTTATGGGGTCCGATTCCGACTTTGAAGTCATGCGCGAAGCGGCCAGAATTCTCAAGGCGTTTGGGGTTCCCTTCGAGATGTTGGTGACATCGGCTCACCGAACCCCAGAAAGAACCCATGAATATGCAACCCAGGCTTATGGCAGGGGGTTGCAGGTTCTCATTGTTGGAGCGGGTGCTGCGGCGCATTTGGCAGGTGTTGTCGCCGCAATCACGGCACTGCCGGTCATTGGCGTACCACTATCGGCGACCGATCTCAAAGGGATGGATGCCTTGCTGGCAACGGTGCAAATGCCCGGCGGAATTCCCGTAGCAACCATGGCCATTGGCAAGGCAGGTGCTGCCAATGCGGCGTTATTCGCAGTGAGAATCCTGGCTTTGACTCATCAGGAGTTGGTGGAAAAATTGCGTGCTTATCGATTGGAAATGGCGCAGGGGGTCGAAAAAAAGAATCAATCCCTTCAGGAGCAGTTGGCGCATCTCTAGGTATTGCCATCATGGCAGAATCCCCTTCTTGCCCAGATGGTCTCCCTTCCATCGCTGAACTGGCAAACGCTTGCAAGGTTTTGCACGACGGCGGGATTGTGGCACACCCTACCGAGACGGTCTATGGGTTGGGGGTTGATCCTTTTCAGCCCCTGGCCTTGCAGCGACTTTTGGCTGTGAAAGGGCGTGATGCCACCAAAGGATTGATTCTTCTGATCCAAAATATGGCCGATCTTGCGCGGGTTGCCGACACACCGTCGTCGCATGCACAACGACTCATGCGCCATTTTTGGCCTGGTCCACTGACGTTGCTACTCCCTGCCCGAAAGGGTCTGCCCGACATCGTGACCGGGGGACGACCCACGGTGGCGGTCAGATATTCTTCATCCCGACATGTGGCCATGCTTCTGGGAGTCTGGGGGCAACCGTTGGTCTCAACGAGTGCTAATCTTGCGGGTGACCCACCACTTCGAGACAGTCAAGCGGTGGCGGAGTGCTTTGGTTCCAAAATCCACTGTATCATGCCGGGATGTTGTCAATCGGGAGTGCTGCCAACAACGATCATCGGTTTTGAGGATACCGGGCCAAAAATCGTGCGGCAGGGAACACTGACGGCCCGGATGCTTGCTTGCGCGTTGCCTGATATTGATTTTGATGCTTCGT
>JADGCQ010000013.1 GCA_015228925.1 Magnetococcales bacterium
GGTTCCGATGCTGGCTCTGGCGTCGGTTCCGATGCTGGCTCTGGCGTCGGTTCCGATGCTGGCTCTGGCGTCGGTTCCGGTGTTGGCTCTGGCGTAGTTACACCACCCGTGACCGTCTGGCCCGGAGCCAGAACGGTTGCATCCTGTGCGCCATCTGAAATGCCAGGCACAGGTCCACCCGCCGTCGCGTTCGCTTCACCCGCATCATCCGTCGGTTCGTCGGGACTTGCAGCCCCAACCCCACCACCAGCGACACCGGTAACGGGATCTTGATTGGTCTGATCTGGATTGGCACCAGGTTCTGTTCCTGCGGGATCACTGGGGGGTGATGCCGTCGTGGCGCGAGAGGCCGAAGGGGCAGCACCATCCCCTGGTGTTCCAGAAGATTCAAATGCAGGTGCCTCCTGGGCAATGTCCATGGCGTTGTTGATACCACTCGCCAGGGAACTGATGCCATCGATCGATCCCTCTTCGACCCGCCCTCGATCACTGCCCATCTGTATGGCAGCGGCATCGACCTGTTCGGCAACCCCTTCACCACTGGCACTGATATTTTCTTCCGCGCCGAGATCCTGGGTTCGAACGTCCTGAAGAACCGTCATATCATCCAGATTCTGCCGTTCTTCGTTCTGTTCCCCTTGGTCTTCGCCAACATCCAAACCAGTATCCTCGGCCATGTCATAAACTCCCATCGACAACTTCATTGCGTTAATACCTGGACCCGCCAGGAATTCATCAAGACACTCTCCCTTCTAATATACGGTGATCCTGCCTATCACGCTCAAAAATTTTCTCTTTTTTTGTAACAGAATTGTAACTGGTGGTCGAATGGAAAGAATAGGCGCGGCGATGGTGGGTTCGCTGGATTCCCACACACACGGGAATCCAGCGTTCATCATTTCAGGAGAGATTGAGACAATGCGGGATAAAACGTAACGTGGAATGGATCCAATTAACGGATATTGGCTAACCTGGATTGATAATTCCTGGTCACCGCCAGGGTGTTTTGAATCCTACGGGTGACCGGATCGGATTGCGCATTCAAGCCGTACAAAGTGCTATTGGTCACGGGTGTGGGTTGGAATTCCGGCAATCCCAATTCCTTGCGCACGGCAGCGGCCATCTGATTCTGTGGCGTCGGCGTACCATCCATCACCCCAACCTTGGCCATGTCGCCAAAAATATTGAAGGCACCCGCCATTTGCGCCTTTTTCATATCCAACTGCCCTTGTAACAGGGCTTGATTCTGCGATTGGGAACCGCGCAATTGTTCCAAAGCCATGGCCTGCTCGGCATCAACCGATTTCAGTCGCAGTTGGCCCGCCTCTTCACGGTCCATCAGTAACTGTTTGTCCTTCAGATCTTCTTCCCGACGCCACTTTTCCAGATCAAAAGCTTGCATCGCCTGTTGTTGCGCCATAACTTGCTGCATCTCACCTTGACGGGCAGCGGTCTCCTGATTCATCAAATTTTGCTGGCGACTGACATCGATGCTGATATCCCCCTGCAACCGGGCAAGATCCCTATCCACCAGTCCCCGCTGCCGCGCCATTTCCATATCGGCCTGGCTCCGAAAACCTATTTCAGCCATGGATTGCCGACCCGCCATATCCTGAAGGGCAAACTGGTTATCTGCCGCCATCCCCGCCAATCCCCATTGATTTTGCATCCCGGCAAACCCCGATTCCAGATTGGCCACCGCTGCCGCCTGTTCCGAAGCCAGTTGCGACTCCATGCGACCACGGGCAATCCCTTCGGAAATCCCTTGGCGACTGGAACCAAAATGTCCCATCATCACCCCTTCCCCGGTCAATTGCGGCATCATCTCCTGGGAAAATGCCAGTCGTTGCGCATCCGCTTGGCTCTGCAACTGCTGCCCCAAAGCACGACGTGCCCCTTGGAACTGCTGTTGTAACTCCGCCTGATAGGCGGCACGCATCAAGGAACCGTCAGGTATCGTCGGTGTCCGGGTGGTGCTGGGGGCGACTACCGGCAAGGTTGTGGCTGCCACCTCCTGGGACGGGGATGGGCGTTCTGCCGGAACATTTTCTCCCCCCAATGCCGTAAGACGTTGATCCAAAACACGGTTGGCCTTCCCGGCCAGTTGCTCGTAGGAACCTCCCCATTCCGGTGTCTCCAAATCCTCGGAAATGGCCCCAAATTCCTTGGCCAACGTTTGATAGGTGCCAGGGCCTCCCTGTTTGATTTCACTAAACAGTAATGAGCGTGCATCGCTATTGTCGCCCAGTCTTTGCAACAAGGATTGTTTGGCGGTTTCGGCCTCATTTTCAAAACGTTGCTTGGCCTGGTGCAAATTATTTTCCTGATTCGCCGAAAGCTTGCCGCCCGTTCCCGCATTGGCTTGCGCCTTCAACGTTTCCAGATGTTCCAACTGGGCTTTGGCATTGAGAAAATGGTTGTATAACCCTTTCGCTTCATCGTCCCCCGCATTCTTCCAATAAGAGGCAATGGAATCCTTGAGGAATCCCGTGGCGTTTTCCCCAGGAGCCTGAGACCGCAAACGGCTCCTCCGATTGGCCCCCGAAGCAGAATGGGGCGCGGCGATTTCTTGAGGCATGGCTGCTCTCCTTCACTTTATAATTTGATCCATTGACCATTTTCACGGCCATAAAATCCTCCCCCTGAGCCGGGATTCCAGTGCGTACCATCGGCATAAACCAAGTTTCCGTCCTCCGATTTGGTCGGCTCGGTATGCAACACCGCCAGTGTGACCATCTCTTTGGCCTCGCGTGTGGCATTGGCGATGCGGCTCAGTTCCTGGTAAACCCAGGATCCCAATTGCTCAGGTTGGGCAGGGGGTAGATTGACGCCGTAAACGGCGCCCAGATTGGCAATCATCGGTCAGTATTTTCCTTGTGGTTCAAATTCCAGGGTATACCCCAACAGGGTCCAACCCATGTCGGTGGTACTTTGAAAACGGATGGCGATAAAACGGCCAGTCATCGCCAAATCGGCAACGCTCTGACAAGCCTCGGCAAAATGAGAATGGGTGCTGGGATCAAATGCGTGCGCCGTCCCCCAAGTGATGGCATCCCCCAGTTTTTTCTGAAATCCCAGTTGGATAGCCACAGACCCGGTCGCCTCCATATCGGGCCACAGATCACTGATTTGAAACTGTCCCGGCCCCCCACCACCGATGGGAAGGCTCTCCCGGGTCAAGGTCGCAGTCATGGCAACCCCATCGGCACTTTCACCAGCATCGCAAAGATAGATCTTTTGGTTCGCCGCTGAGGCCATCAGCAAATCGGGTTCGGTACGCCGGTAGCGATCACCGACCCCATAGGTTGAAAAATCGATGGATCCCATCGTGGTTTCTCCTGTTACACCTGAGGTTTGAAATTTTCCCTTAATAACGGCCACATTGTTCGTACACCAGGGTGTAACCATGCATGGCCCATTGGCAGTCGATGTCGATGATGAAGCGGACCGCGATGAAACGACCGGTCACTCGTACCGGAACATAATCGGCGGTATAGGGATTGAGTACGACGGGTGGGTGCCAATGGACCATTTCATCGGAGGACATCTGACTCCCCACCTGGATGGTGATATCGGTGTTCATGGAGCAATCGGGCCAGACCTCCAGGATCGTCACCACATTTCCCGGCCCTTCCGGCGTCAATCCCACCCGCTCCAGCACCGAGGGAATAATCGATCCATTTCCGGTTTCCCCAGCATCCATGAGATAAAAATGGTTGCCGACCCCCGAAGCGATAAAATCGGGTTCGACCCGTCTTAACCGTGGTGTTTGATGAATCACCACAATATCGCCGGTGACAAACTGCACCTTCCCCACGGTGGTACTGATACCGATGGTCGTGGCAACCGCCAAGTTGCCGTTGGCCCAAATGGGTTGGATATCGGCTGGAGTTTTCCATGATGCGGCGGTAAACACATCATCCCCTTGGATCCAGGTGTTCCCGTTGTTGGTGGAATAGACATGCCGGATCGTGTGGAGCGTTCCCAAATAGACAAACACATGGAGGGTACCGTTGGGATCTTTGAGAAGACCAGGAGGAGACCAAAGATCAAACACCAACGGACTGGTCAGAATGGACCGGGAGACCCAGGAATGACCACCATTGGTGGAAAGTGCGGCAGTCAAGGTTTGACCTGAGACATAAACAATGACCAGTTGCCCTCTGCCGGAAGCATGAAGGGAGGCGGCCATAGCTTGTCCGGCATTCCAATCTTTGCTCCAAGGTTTCCAGGTCACACCGCTGTCCGCAGATCGGGTGATGAACGTTTCCCTTTGATCCTCGATAATCGCTTCGCTCAAAACATAAATATGGCCACTGGCATCCATGGCCAAGCGCATGTGGATGGCCCAACCCAGGTGAGGCAGGGCCGTTGCAACCAAGCGCGGTCCATTCCAGGTGACACCGGAATCGTCGGAAATCACAAGGTAGATAGAACCATCGTCATCATCGCGCAACAGGAGAACCAAGCGCGTACCGGTGGAGACGGCATCAAGCTGGCGCGAACAATGGTCAAGGTCATTGGTGACGGCTTGAATGCCCCAGGTCGCCCCTTCATCGAAGGAACGGGCATGTTGCGGGATATAACCGGCGTCCACATAAAACAGGTGGACGGTACCGGCGGCATCCACCACCAGGGCCGAGGCATGACGGTAAAATTCGACACCGCCCGCAACCACCTGGCAATCGACCCAGGTGGCACCACGATCAGAAGATGAGGCAACATGAACAGCCCCCCCTTGAACCACTCTGGAGATGTAGATCGTACCATCGGCATCCACCGCCGCATCGCATCCGCCACACAGGCAACCTCCAGAACCAGAAACATCGACAATCGGACCCCACGCGGAAAGATTATAATCAATAGCTCCCAAGGAAACCTCCCAAACTTGGCTATTTATTGTTGTTTTTAAAAGATAATGACGCAAAAATTCCCAAAGCGATCGCTTCGGGTTTGACGGACAGGCATGATTTTCCAAAGAGGATTTTTTGGGTGTGTTGCAGAATGTAATGATACTTACAGGAGTCTACCGGGACAAAATGACCGAACTGGCGTGATTCATTGCACCGCTACGGGACAAAACAATCGCCTGAGTGATGAAGGCAGACAAGGTAGCTGAAATAACGGCAACAACAACGGCCTTCACAAGGTCATGCTTTTTATCCTGTTTACGTTCCTCAAGCCGCTTGGCAGCGTCTTCTTCACGCTCACCGCGCCGCTTTCCCTCGCGGACGAGAAAGGAAACGGTAACGGGATCATCGTGGATCGTTGCCAGGGAATCCCGGATATTCAACGCAAGTCCCATGGCGGCTTCGTACCGTGCAATGGCACTTGACCATTGCGCTTCGGCCTCCATTTTTTTGGCGTCGATATAGGCCACCTTGCATTCCCGCTTGAGTTGTTGGATCCTCTTGATATGCGTGATTCTGTCTTTGAAATTACCATCAAGATTATCGTCAGCCAGCAGGATGTAGTCCAGAAGCTCTACGAGTACTTTGTCTTCTTCCAAAATACTGTTGATGGCAATCTTGTAGGAATCCAGCGTACCCCGTTTGATGTGGGAATCGACAGCCTTGCGAATCTCTCTTGCGGAATCGGTTTCGTTTTCAACATTCACCAGCCCACGGACGATGTGGTGCAGGCAAGAAAACATCTCATTGCTGACGTTTTCAGGACGCCTGCCATTTTCTTCGCCAGTAGCGGTTCGGAAAACCGGATGAAACTCACACCAATATTTGGCAACCAAATCGGCCAACGCACCCTGGACTTTTTCGCTTTTCAGAAGAGACTGCGCTCGACTACGATACGGATCCTGGTCTACCATTGCTCTAAAATTTTCATGGTGCGACGATCCAACTCTTCGGCAGAGACCCCCTCGCCCTCCCGCACATGCCCTCTGCTCACACGTATTGGAGAAAGTGGCACACCGGGGCTACCCCGCAAGAATTTTTCAATCGCGGCCCTGCTGATGATTGGATTGACACGGAGAGGGATTTCGGTACCCATTTCCTCGATATGTCTCCTATCGGACGCAAACAAAGACATAGAAGCACCTTTCCGGCACTTAGTTAAGAGTTTCTGCCACAGTTACATGACTCGTCACGGTAGCAAGAAATGATTATCGGGTCAAAACAAAAAACGCAGTCGGCTTCACTTTTGCAACCTGGGGCAAAACCACTCCCCAGGCTCCTACCACCCTTTACACCTCCGACATGGAGGAGACGTTGGGGAGGTCACGGATACCCCAGGTATTGTGGGCATAGTTATAGGTAAGGGCCAGTGAACACCAGGATGATGACCGTTCGGGAAAACAAAACCATACCTCGCGTTCGGTGCGATTAACGCTGACGAAGGCACGTTGACCATTATCGGGATCAATCTGTTGTTCCAACCAGGCGCGATTGCGGCCAGTCAACAGGCTGTTGGCATTGTGGCCATCGAACACGTATAAATCATCGCGGCTCATGCAATAGTGTTGACCTTCCACCATGGCGACACAGTTTTGGGCCAGCAGTCCCACCGACTTGACCACGGGGGCCACCTTCCAGACGTAGGGAGGACCAACATAGGTCAATGACCAGATTTGATCATCCTTATAGACAATAAATTGATCTCTGAGGGGCATCCCCTCCACCAAAGCGGACCCGGTTTCATCGATGACGGTCTCCCCCGCCAGTTTGGCGGCGTCCCCGACATCCCAGGTTTCGGGCACCTGTCCGGGTTCGGTGGGGTGACTCCACTTGATTACCTGGGGAAAGGCAATCCCCCCCTTGGTGGGAAAAATACCGATGAGAAACGCTTTGAAAAACCGCAAACTGCGAATGGTGGTACCGGCAGGCCAGTTGCTCAGATTGGCCAGCTGGGTGGTTTGTGACAGGGGGTTCCACATCTGTGGGGCATCCACACAATTATTCAGATAGCCAACCCCACCCAAGGCATCGCCGTTCCACCCCAGATTCGGCTCGGCATTATAGGCACTCTGGGTCTGGTTACAACTAATATTGGTCACATCGCCGACAAAATCGGCGTTGGCTTCCAAGGCCAGCAAGGTATTGGTCGGGGAGGTAGCGGTGATGGTTTCGGTGAAGGTGCCGTTGCCGCTGCGGGCGGTACCGGCGATTCCCCCGACCTTGGGGGTGAGACTGCCAGCAGAATAACCAGAAATGGTGAACGAAACCGCATAAGACCGCCCAGCCTTGATGGTAACATTCTGGGAAAGACTGCTGACACTGGTTTGGGAACCGTTGCATTGCGCCTTGTCGGTCCCCGTATTGATGGACCATCCGGTCCCCAGGGTCCACCAGGGTTTAGAAGCGTCATAGTCATTCATCCCCCCGTCATACACCATATCGGCACCGCTGGTGGTCCGGGTAATTTCATAATGGGTGCCATCCTTGACGGTATGGACGGCATCGGTACCGCAATAACAAAGCTGGTCATACATATAGCGCAAAAAGTTGGGTGCGGTACTCAACGTCCCCAACACCGCCTTATACCCCTGCACCTTGCGGGCAGCCCCTCCGGTAAATTTGACGTTGGCCCCCGAAGAAAACGCATTGGGTGGCAGCGTATGCGCCGGTTTGTCGCTGATGATGCCAAATTGATCCAATTGCGATACGGTAAAAAGCGGCATGGCTGTCGATGTCCTAAGTTAAGAGTCTAGCAACAGGCGACACGGCCTGCAATCATTTATGATCAGAGTTGTGAACTCCAACGAGTTTCGGCGGAATAGCATCCCACGCCCACCCCACCAGGGCTATCCTCGATGGGAATGGCGTCGCCGATCAGGGTAAAATCAGCTTCGGGAATCGTCGGCAGCGTCGTGATGACACCATAATAAGACATGGTTTACTCCTTTCGGACGGCAATGTTGACACCACCGGCATTGAGAATGCAGACAAATGTGCGGTTATTCCATGTAAACGTGTCCTCCAGGTTGAGCCACCCGGTTTGCACCCCCCAGACATCGCAAAGGCTAGAAAGATTGCCATGGTATCCATTGACCGCGCCCAAGGAATCTTCGCTCATTCCAAATCCGGTCAATATCAGGGGATACATCTGGAGGGACAGGGTGGTCGGATCGGTCAAGGAACGTTCCGAGGTTCCTGAATTCAGATCGGAAATACCCCCACCCGGTATTCTGAGTGCGGCATAACACGAATCTTCCATGGAACCCGTCGAGCGCCTCTTGGCACGCGCCAAGACAAACCCGGTACCATACCCACCCGACCAAGCAAAATTGGTCCATCCCCATGGCGGAACCCCTTCGTCGGCGGTACACCACGGCATGGCGCGGGTATGCTCAAAAATTCCAGACGGTCCCGCATAAGTACTCCCACCAACCAGTCCAGAGGCGGTCACCCCCAACATCATGATAAATCTGGAACTGGAGAACAAATACAGGGTTCCCGCCCCATTCAGGTTGAACCGTTGGGCATAGGTCGCGTTGTCCGACAGGTAGATCGGTGAGCCTCCCGTATGGGTCGTGGCGTCCCACGTTTGGTAACCAATGCAATGGTTGAGATAATTGCCGGAGACATAGACCGATCCGACCAGGGCATACTTGTACCCTTGGCCATCGGCCCATGGTGCCTTCAAAACATAATAGTCTCCACCAGGGGCATCATCGTGGAGTGTCCAACCCGCTGGGACCGTGGTGATCAATTCCGATTTTTCCACGATACATTGAGAAGAAAGGTTGGAAAGACTGGTTTCCCCCGTCAACAATTGGGCCAAATCGGACGCCCAATTGGCATAGGTCGTGCCGGCATCATAGACATATTTACAATACATCATGCTTTCCTTGCACAATATTTAACACCGGTTGATGTACTCAAGGCGATGTAGGTCTCGGAACCTACCTGAAACTCATCCAGAACAGCGAATACACCGGTAGGGATCATGAAGGTGTGGCACAAACTAGAAAAATTTCCATATCCCCCCGGATAAGCGGTGGTCCCACAGTTCCAACGGGTCATGATCAGCGGCAAAAGCGGGACATACTCCCCACCGACACCATCCGTGATCACACCTGTTTCGGCAAACGTACCGGGATGGGTCACATAGGTGCTGCCCAGTGTGCAAACCGCCGTGGCTCCGGTGCCATCGGTGGTGGAACGGCGTTTGGTCCGCGGTGGATAGATGACCCCAGATCCATTGGCCTGATAAAAATTGATGTGGGCATAGGGGGGGTATCCCGCACCAGGGGTATCCCAAGCCATTTCACGAGTCCGTTCAAAAACGCCGCTGGGTGAATTTCCTGTCGAACTGCCATAGGAACCCGTGTAAGAAAACATAAGAATGGATCGGGGGGAGGCAAAGATATAAAGCTGGTAACTGCTGGTAGAAATCCGTTGGCAATACGAACTGCTGTCGGACGTATACGCCAAGTTGGTGCCAGTATGGGCGGTGGCGTTCCAGGTTTCATACACCTTGCCAAAAATGTACCCCGTGGTGTTGGTATCGATCACCATATACTTAAACGTGGTAGCATCATCCGCCATGGGTGCCTTGATACACCGGGCATTGGTGGCGGCGGAGGCATCATGAAGCGTCCACCCCGCCGCCACCGTAGTCACCAGTTGGGATGCCCCGACATTGCAGTCGGAGGAAAGATTGGAAAGTGACGTCTCACCTGTCAGCAATTGCACCACATCGGCCAGTATATTGGCCTTGGAGGCGGCTGCCTTGTAGACATATTTGCAATACATCAGGCGGCCCCTCCCAGGGTGATCACCTCGGTGGGATGGGCATTGGCACGATGCGCCATCATCACCCGCGCCCGCGCCTGCGCCGCCTCCTGCTGAAATTTTTGCAGACTCTCGTTGTCTTTCAGGTGATAAGCGACCCGATAGGAAGCTTCGGCAACGAACCAGTCGGCAGCATGACGGAGCCACGCATTGGCATTGCCGGTGGCAAGGCTGGCAAACGGTGTTTCACGATGATAGCCGACGCTGAACAATTCAAAGTCGGCGGAAGGGACCGGGTAGAAAACAAAATCACGACCACGGATGGCATAATGGGTCGGGGTGGAAATACTTTCGGTATTGAGTTTGCTCCACAGATATTTATAAGTACCGCGCAACAGTTCCGATGTCGGCGCAGTGGCCCCGGCGGTACCCCAATAGACGCCGCCATGTTCATAGACCCGCAATAACTTGGCATCCCCCTCGCCCCAAACCGAAACATTATCCAGAGAACCGATAAAATCGGCGTCGGCGGAAAACTCCAAGCGTGGCGTCGTCCCCGCCCCCGCCATGATCCGTTCTTCATAAAGACCATTGGTTGTGCGGGTGGTACCGGAAGTCCCAGCGATTTTGGGGGTAATACTGCCCGCAGTCACGGCGGAAAGGGTAAACCGGAGGGTATAATAATTATTTTGTGTCACAGAGATATCCTGTTCCAGATCGGATGTTGTGGATTGGGTACCATCACTGACCGCTTTCCCCCCGGTGATGGTCCATCCCGTCCCTTTGGTCCAGCCGGAATCACTGGAAAGCGCACCATTGGTCGTCAATTCGCTGGAACCCAGGGCATCCATGGAGACCTGTGTCATCCCGGCACGGACGGTGGTTTTGACTTCGCGGATTAAAAACCAAGGGAGAAAATCCCCCCCTTCCAACGCCTGGGTTTGAGCCAGGTTCAATTCATCCTCGATGATGGTATCCAAATCGCTGCGATTGCCAAAGCGGGAACCGATGAGAGAGATGGCATTGCCTTTAGTCAGTCCAACAGTCATGAAAGATCTCCTGAGCGCAAGTGTTGCGGAATTCGGCGAAATGCTGATTTCGATGTGCAAATAAGGAATGCAACAGGCCAAACACGTCCGACGGCTTCAGCGGTAAGGCTGGCCGTGGATGGACGACAATGGACGAAAATGTTCGTAACCAGGAGAAATGCGTTACACCCGGTCGGGTTCTCAGGAATATTCATTCTGGAATCACCCGTGGATTCAAACCGTCAAAATCACGTTGATCCTCATTTAAGTTGATCCGGTTTTTTTCCTTTTCCGCCAAGCCCATCCATAACCCAGCCCGCTCTGGATCGACCCGGGCTGAGGCTTCGTGAATCAACACCTCCGGGGCATAAACCAACCAGGGATTGGTGGCGGTATTGGTTGCCAGCGATCCACCCGATTTAAAATGGATCAAACGAAAAGTCGTTGTCACGGCAGGGGTGGGAAATAGATAGATCTTGGCCCCCAAAATGGCATACCATTCGACAATCCCCTCCCCCAAATTGCGGGCACTGAGGGCTTCATAAGAATCCCGCTTGAGGACAATCCAAGGGTCATCACGGGTGCTGTCGTAACGATAAAAACCACCTTGATTCCCCAAACGTAAAAACCCCGAAGGGAGAGCCAGCGTCGCCGTCCCCCCGGTGACACTCAACGTATCGTCCACATTCAAAAGAAACCAAGGCAATACCGCATCCCATTCCAACGAAGCCTGCGCCATCTCCAGTTCCAAGCGGATCCGTTCATCCCAACCCGCCACATTGTCCCGGCCCGTTCGCAGCCGTATCAATTCAATGGCTTCATCTCTTTTCATCAAACTCTCCCAAAAGAAAAAGGATCGCCGCCGTCACCCGATCGGGGGTAATGGCGGCGGCGCACCAGGCAGCCCCGGTTTGAGGATCACGATGACAACGCTCCCAACCATAATGCAGCCGATGACACGGGTGACAAGTCACCTCCACGGGTGGCTTCAGGTTGATGGTATTTTTCCAATGGCTGGAAATATTCTCCACCGACGAATGCGACAAAAAAAGAACCTTGCCCACATCCTCCAGCCCCATGGCATTCATGACGCCGGTCTCCGGCCCTACCACAACATCCACATGCTGTGCAAAACTCAGGGTTTTGCGAATGGACCAACGACCACTGCGGCGTATGATCCGACGTTCCAAACGCCAACCACCTTCCAAAATACGGCAGGCATCATCCCCCACCAAAATAATGCGTATATCCGGGCGGGTCATGAGCAACGCCGCCAGGACATGATCCACAAACGGCCATGCTTTATGGACCGAAGATCCCGCCAATACCCACATCACCACCGGCCCTGGTCCCAGAGTCCGGCGCATCCTAGCCCCCTGACGCTTTTCCTTGGCCGAGGGATAAAACCGAAGTCGGGAACCCGTGGGAACACCCGCCAGAGAATGAATCACCGTCATATGGTTATGATTGAGCAACAAGCGTCGCGCTTGGTCATGCCATTGATCGTTGATCCGCTGGGGAATGGTCAACAGCGTCCCCTCCACCGATTCGGACAGGTTGATCACCCGGTCAAACCGTTGTCGCAACGCTTGCCAATAAGGGCCAAGCGCATCATTGGGAACCTGATCGGTATCCTGTAACCACCAACCATCCACATGGGGATCCCACGCCAGAATATCCCGTCCTTTGGGGGTGGTGTTGACCCAAACTTCGTATCCCTCCCCTTTCAATCCAGGAAATACCGATGACGCCTGGAGTATGTCGCCAAAACCACCATAACGGATCACCAAGGCCCGCTTGCGACCCGACAGGGATGGGGCGGCGGAAAATTCGGTGTGGCGGGTTTTTCGAAACACCTGGAGAAACGAATATTCGTCAGCGTCGCTACGAACCTCGTTGACCTCCACCACCACACCACACCCACTGGTGTCGCTGATGACCCGCATCAAATCCAAAATCTCGGTTTCATCCAGATCGCAGCGATAGCCTGGATGGCAACCCGGTTGTCCCACCTTGGGATAATGCCCCTTGTGGGGTAGGTATAACACCAAATATCCCCCCACTTTCACCACCCGCCACCATTCGGCCAGTATTCCCAAGATATGGTTGGCTGGAAAACACGATAAGGCATGGGAAGAAAACAGATAATCCAAACTTTCATCGGCAAAGATGGACAATTCGCTGATATCCATGACCAGTCCGGCACCGCCCGGTGCCATCATACGGTCGATCCCCAAGGCTCCCGGCCATATCTTTTCAAGGCCACACCCAAGATCCACCCCCGTGCCACGGGTATAAGGGACAACATGATATTTGATTTTACGGGTTTCCAAATGATTGGAATGAACAGGGTTCCAGGTCATGCCTGCTCCATGATGCGGTTGACGATTTGTTGGATCAACGCACGTTTATCCCCTCGGATGGATTGAAGACCATATTCATCCTGGGCAATGCGTATGATGTCGGCGTGGGAACGTTGGGACAATTCCCGTCTCGTATTGGCAGCGGCTCTCCGAGTCAGCTCTTTTTGGGCAAAGTTGGGATCGACGAACATCCTTTCCCAGACTTTGCTGATTTTTTTTTAACGATTTCGTTGCCCAGGTGATCAAACAAACGTTCATCCTGAACAAAGGCAACACCCGGTGCCCCATGGATTTCTCCAAAAGGACGAGACCGATCCAATACCCTCACCATAGATCCTCCTTTCCAGAAATTTCGGCGGCGGGGGCACCATCTTCGTGATAAAAACGCCGTTCGCCATCATCGGAAAGCGGATGGACATTCCCCAACCAATCCTTGGCTTTGGGATTCAGAGGTTTTTTCCAACAACCATCCCGTTCGGTCTGGCCGTCGTCGGACAGGGGCGCATCGGGATCCATCCGTTGTGGCAATGGGGAAAAAAAATGCATCATGGGAAACTCTCCTGTTTTCCAGGGTGATTGGACCCCCATCCCGGACAACTCTCGCCCAAACTTTGCCGGGATGGGGGGACAAACCAAAATCAACAGATGGTAAACTCTTTTTTGCCGTCCTGACCCTTCACCGCGCGTTGCGGAATCCCCATTGGGCGAGGGTTCGGGGTCTCTTCAACGGCGTCGGAAACCAAAGGGGACCGTTGGTTCAAACCGGAGGTGGCAGGGCTTTTGGGTTGAGATTCGTTTTGTTCATGGTCACTCATGGAGAAAAACTCCTTTCGAGAAAAATGGAAACATCAGGCACTTTGTACCGCGTCGGGAGTGACTTCATATTCGTAGACAACGACCGCTTTTCCGGCGGCATCGGCCAAAGATTTCACCGAGAACCGCCCCATGGCGGCCATGGTGGCATCGAGGGCACCCGATGACCCGGAAACACCGGCGGCACTGGTTCCCAAGGTGATAGAACCAATGGAAGTGGTTCCTGAATAAACATCCAGACCGTGGCCGGTGGTGGTCCCGGCGGTGGTAACAACGGCGTGGACCTGCTTCAAACGTGCTTTTTGAAACGAAGCAAAACGGGCATATTCGGTTGTCGCGGCACCGCCCACTTCTCCGGCGCAATGTTCACGACGTACTTGAAAATCGGGATCGCTATAAGACATGGCCACTCGTCTCCTAAAACTATTACGGGGGTCCGGGGGGGATTATCCCCCCCGGCGGGGTTTGGGGCAGCGCCCCAAGGTTCTAAAAATCAGGCCGCAGAATCCCACATCAGGATACGTGCTTGAAGTGCCTGAGTATGGCAAATGCCAAAGCCGCCCAAATAGTACCAGGCGATGCCACGGTCCCGACCAAAGTCGCCCGGAATCTTTCCCCGAATTTCCTCGGGAACTCCGACCGCTTCAGCAACGGTGTCACGACCCATGAAAAAAACGGCGTCGTTGCCGTGGGTCCACGCACTGCCAGCCGTGGTGCCGACCCCCTTGGCGATACCGTTTTGCTCGACAAAACGGATCCCCTCATAGCGGCCAATCTCGCCATTCATGATCATCTTGAACCCGGATTCGATGTATTGATGCAACGATTCCAGATCTTGCTTGAGCTGGCGAAAGGTCGCGGGACGGCCCAAGGCATAATAATCACCGTTGTCATAGGCGGGAATCGAACGTTCCTTCATCAGATCGACGATGACCTGCACATGACCTTTGCCCAGGGCGACATTGTTGGTTTCCAGGGCGGTGCCGTCGGTGATCAGGGTTACTGTGGAAGTCGAAGTTCCCGCCGTCAAACGCAACGGGGTTGCGGCAAACTGCGCGTGGGCAGCGGCATCCAAAGTACGATTGGCATCATGCTTGAGTACTTGGTGGATAACTTCGGTAACGGGGTGTTCCGAGAGATTATCCAACTTTTCGGTAAAAGGGACGCTGTTGCCGTACTCTTGGACCGTGAGTGTCCCCTGAGCGATGGAAAACTTGGTCTCCGGCATGGTGGAGGTTTCCACCAACGTCCCCCCCTGGGCCGCGACATCGCCGTAGACGTTCCAATGAAAGGTATCGCCACGATTTTTGCCGAAAGCTTCCTTGATATCGCAAAATTGCCGAAATTTGCTCAACGGTTGAACCGCAAAGCGCAATTTTTCCGACAGATTATCCGCATACATGTAACCGCCGTCGGCGGATACACTCCAAATTTGTCCAGCCATGATTTTTATCCTCCATTCATGTCAAGCCCCGCGCCTGCTTCATCTGCCGTATCTTGTCGGCATAGGTTGGTGACGCTGGGGCATCGGTTCCCGATGGCACCTTACGGTGAATACCGGAAGGGGCCTGTTTGCTTGTTGCATCACGCTTGTTCATGAGCCGCTGTCCGGCATCGGTGGGCCGGGTAAGCTTGGCCGTGGTCAATTGGGCCAACCATTGGTTGATGGTTTCGGTGGCGTGATCGAAATAATCCCGAGTGGGTAGTCCGGGTTGGGCTTCCATGGTTTCCATCACCATCTGGGCATGCATGGTCGCCAACTTGGAATCGCGGGCGATATGGGGTTGGCTGTCGATGAGCCGTTGTTTTTCCCCACGAACTTCCTGACGTAAAAAGACATACTCGGCCAAATGCTCTGGATTCACCGGTGCCGTGGTGGCGGTGGCCGATGATTCGGGTTCCACCCGATCCAGATACCCATGAATTTCCTGACTTGTCGGGCTGTCGGATCCTGGATCGGCGACAGTGCCTTGCGTCGGAATGGATGCAGGGATCCCGGAAGGGTTGGCATTTGGGGCAGATGCGAGGGTCATTTCACGTTGGCGCAACCGTTTGTAAAGTACCGCCGCCTCACCCAGGCGTTTACGCGCCGCCGATTCAATCTGATACCCTTTGACCACCGTTTTCAGGGGGACCATTTCGGTCTTACCGTCGATGGTGACCGCGACCAGATCCCCAGACGGCATGGCAACGGCACCCGTCCCATCCGGTTGGCTGGTATCGGAAACCACTCCATGGGGTTGGGTTTCCTGGCTCCCTTCCGGTGAGACCCCCGCCGCATCCTTTTTGGAAACGGCGGTTGGTGGTGCCTGGGTTGATTCGGTGGCAAAATCCTGTTCATGATTGCGTCGGGCAATACGGTTGAGCGTTTCCAGCCGTTCATCGACCATTTCTGGTCCCGGCTGGGATTCGGGTGCGACCGGAGAGGGGTTTTCCCCTTCCCAGGGTGGGGTTTCCACACGATCAAAATCGGGTTCAGCGTCCATGGGGATGGCTGATGGTTCGGTCATAGCATTATTCCTCCAAAGTTAGTCCACTCAGGTTAATTTCCGCTTCCTCGCCGTCTCTGATCGCCTCGTCGATCCAGGTGATGAAGGATCGAGAACGCCAGATACGGTTTTGCAATTGCCGGACATTGCCGGTTTCTTCATGATGCACCTGTTCCAGAAGGTCGCGCGCTTCCTGGATTTCCTGCGCCGCCCGGCCCAACAGATAGCGGCCCACATCGGAATTAAAAAACCGCTGGCATTGCAGTCCAAGATCCACCTCAGCCAACCAGATGCGCCGACTATCCTCCTGGGCCAAAGCCTCCATCATCCGTCCTGGCCTGGACATATCCAGCCAGTCAGAAGTCACTGTTTTTTGAGTTCTTTTAGCCATTTTCTTCCCAGACGTTGGAGTGAAAAACAAAAAAGCCGGACACGAATAAACGTGCCCGGCTTTGGGAACAGATTGAATGATTGGGTCTAAATTTTTAGATCAACCTTGACATAGAAGACAAGACGACTACTGTGCCACAGCGAAGGCACGCAGACGAGAACGAACAACGTTTTCCGCCTCAACGACCCGCGTAACTCTGATCCAAGCCCGTTGTAAAACCAAAAGGGACTTGAGATGGCGAACCAATTTTTTCAGGATGGGATAGATAACACGGAACAGTAACCACGTATCCCTCTTGAACATTTGGGAAGTCAACTCAAAGGTTTCCCGGACGATCTTCCGATATTCCACATTCTCATAGCCTCGCATGTGATTCAAAACCTTATCCACGTCTCTTTGAGCTTTTTGGTCACTGGACCAGTTGGCAATAAAACGCAAAAACTGCATGATTTCAAAGGTTCCTGTACTTTGGATAGCACCATTCAAAAGACGACAAAGAATCCGGTGTTCCAGGGAATGTTCCGGGATCTGACCTTTCATGACCAACAAGGCAAGACGGTCTCTCAGTGCAAAAAAACGAAACCGGTCGCGATCAAATTTGGCACGGTGCCAGATAGATCCATATAACCAAATCAAAGCCCACCCCGCTGCAAGGGTGGCGATGAGATTGATGGTCAGGGCGATATCGGAAAAGGTACTCATGGTCACTCCAATATGCTGTAGCCGGACGATTCTGGACGATCACGGAGATGGTTCAGCGTCGCATTTTCCAGGCCATAAGTCAATTCCTTCCTAATTTCTGTCAGACGGTGAATTTCCTCGCGTAAACTTCTTTCCCTGGAGAGAAAAGCAGGTGTAGCGGCGACCGCATATAAAACCAGCAAACCCGTTACCCACGAGCAGTTTGAAAAATGGGCAGCCATACCATCGAGAAACCAGGGTATTCGTTCGGCAGGCATACGGTAGGTCAGAAGCATGATCCAACAGACAGTGAAAAGCACGACCAAAGCCACCAAATTACCGGACGCCAACAAGCTATAGAACTTATTGACAATATGATCGGCGACATCAGGCCATCCTTTCCCTATGATCTGATCGGAAGTTCTTTTCCCGGCAGGTTTGGCTTTATTGGATTTGGTTGTTGATGCCATAGCCAGAAGGTATCCAAAGACGAATATGGAATGATTTCCGGCACGATAGATAAATATTCTATCAGCGTCAATGATCTTTATCTGGAAGATATATGACTCATTTTTGGAATTTCTCCGGGAAGGCGGCTCCTTCCCGGAGTTAAGACAACGACTACCTGGGCAAGCTATTCCGTCCCCCCACCTTGGCCCCCGTCGCCAGGGCGGCCTGGATGCGCATACGTTCCAAATGGGCTTTGGTGGCCAGTTCGGTTTTTTTCAAGGTGTCGGAACGGATTTGTTCCTCTCGCCGAGTTTGCAAGCGTGCCGCTTCAATCTGACGTTGCAGACGCAACGCTTCCCGTTGCACATTCACCTTGTCCTGTTCCACCTCCAACAGGGGATCCTGTTGTGGCGAGGGGGGCGGGGCATTGAGTTGGGGATAAAAACGGACCCCATCCTTGTAACCCAACAAACCAAACACCTCCGATACCAATTGTTTGGCATCGGGAGACATCCCCAGCAAGTCGGAAACCGTGCGTGCCCCCATCAAAAACCGCTCCAACCGATTTTGCGTGTTGGTGGCCCCTACCCCCACATTGATCCGTACCGTCAATTCCTGTTCCAACAACCGATCCTGTATGGGATTCAAACCAAACCGCTGCACCAAGGGGGAACGCTGTCCCGCCATGGTGAGGATGAATTCGTCGGTCTCAAAATGTTGCTCCAGCTTGACCAACTGCCGCAATACCGGCTCCGCCCAGGTTTCCACAAAAACCCGCAGCAGATATTCGGTGGTCAAATTGGCATCCGCCGAAAGAATATTCATCCCCCCAACCGTTTGATTGAGGGCACGGTTGACGTTGACACTCCCCTGATCAAACGTACCAATGGCCGAATCAAAATCGGCATTGAGCAGTTGTTGTTCCTCATAGGCACTGGTGGTGATGTCCGGTGTTTGATGAACGACAACATCAGACTCCGGGTTGGTCATCATCGTGACAGAACCCGGGACATTGCGGGTCAAACTTTTTAAATCCACACCACTGCCGCGCCGGGCAAAATAACGTTTGTTCAAAACAAGTTGCACATTATCAAATCGCTGGTTCTGAACCTCGTTGATGGCCGATTGCAAATCCTGGGACAACTCCACCAATCCCGCCGGATACAGGCGGTGCGCTTCGATAATGCACGTCCCCATGACAAACGGACGACCATGGGGATAAACCTCCGTCACCAATACCGGATCACTCAATAAAGCCTTAGACCCCAACGTAAAAAAGACCCACTCCTGGCCATCGCGCCGAATAAAATTTTCATGGACATTGAGGATGGAAAACGCACGAATGCTTCGGCGTCCGGTATCGGGAATCCGATCCTGGCGTTGACTCTGAATGCTGTCGTTGAACGCCTCCGTCTCGGATGCGGCGGCCAGGATCGCCTCTTCATCGAGAGAACGCCACCCCCCCTCCATCTTTCTTTTGATTTCATCCAAACGCATGGGGATAATATGGATGACAAACGGTGAGGAACGGATGGGATCGCGCCAGTCGGAACCGGCATCCAACCGAATATTTTCCGGCTCCAACAACTCGATGCGCGGTCGATCCACAACACGCACCATCTCCATGCGCCGATGGATGATCGGTTCCCCACGAGCATCACAAATGACCTGGCCAGTCATGGGATCGGTGAGAACCGTTTCCACCGTCCGCATCTCTTCGGTATATTCCCAGGTTTGCTTGGAAACGCAAATGCCATGCACCATGGAATCCTGAAAAGCCCCGATGAGCGTCTGAAACCAGGGGATATCCTTGTCCAGGCGATGGTGAATGATCTCCTTGAAAACCTCGGCACTGGCCAATTGTCTGAGGTCACCATCATCCCTGGGTTCCAGGCTCACCAACTCGGAATTTTGAAAAAACGCCGCTGCGGCATGGGCTTCATTACGCCGCAGGGCATTGCGTGTTTTGGGCCGAAACAGCGATGAACGTCGTTTGTAGAGTTCCGAATGATATTTCGACCCATCGGGATGACGCGAACGAAAATTGGCCAAGTTACGCCGCCATTGCCGACGCAAATTGCGCTCCATCCACTCCCGACTCCCTTCGTAAGCCTCCTGGGACAACTTGAGCCAGGTTTCATCGGGAATTTCCGGGATGACAGGTTGATCCTCTTCCTGCCAATGGTCATCGCCATCGGTAAAAAACTCATCCGGTGCTGCGTGATCACGATTCATGCGTCACTCTCTCCCTTGGCCTCGCCGGTGGTCCACCGGGGCAATGCGTTGATTTGATCGGCATCAGCCCCTGCCCGCGCCAGCCGATACCGTTCCAAAATTTCACCACCCGCCATGATCACCTTTTTCATGAGCGGATCGGTTTTCAATGTTTCCAATGAAATATCAAACCCCCATCGCCCCGAAAGATCCAAATTACGGATACGGACCAAACCACCCACCACCGTCACCGCCCAGCGATAGCCCGGATACGCCTTCCAGAGAACTTCGCCAACCCGTGCCGCCTGTTGTTGTTCATGGGTCATGGACTGATTGATCGTTTGGTTCATGCGGATTTTCCCATTTCCTTAGACAAAAGACTTACCGAATCGGTCAAACGGCGCAAAGCGGCCCCAACCCGCATGAGATGTGTCGGATTGGGAAGGGGTGGTAGGGCGATCATGGTTCATCCTGATGTAAAAAACGCGGTGGAAGCCCAGGCCCGTCTGTCGAGAGGACCGTCTGCGCCGGTTGCGTGACGCAGGTAAACTTGCGCCCATTGGAAAACTCATAGGTCGTCATGGGTGGATAATGACCATCATCGGCCAGGGTCACCATGTCACCCCAGTCGAAGACGCGCATAGAGGTATTCTGGCTCATAAGGTTCCCACATCCTCCGGGTAGCAGGCGGTTTCATCTTCATGGTTGGTGGAGACATTCCTGGAATATGTCAATGCCAGGGCATCACCACAATCGGGCGAGGAGAGTCCTCGGCGTTTCATGACCTCTTTTTTTTCCAACCGGATCTGTTGGGCTGGGGAAAAACCATATTCCACCGAGGTCAATTCACCCAACAGTTCCGGGTCATCGGGAAGTTCCATACCGCTCACCAAGGCATCCCGCATACGGCCCCACATTTCGGCACGCAGATTAAAATATTTTTGTGGTTCCATGGCGGTCGAACCCGCATTGATCTCAATGATGTCAAAGCCCAACTGCCGCAACTGATCCACCACCGAACCGCCGATGCCCACCCCATCCACAAAAACGGCATGGGGCCGCCATTGCCGAATCACTTCGGCGGCGCGGGCACTGGTTTGGGTGGTATCCAAACCCCGTAATTTGATCAATGCATTGAGTTTTCGCCCCTGGCGCAGGGCAAAAACAGTCTGGTCTTCACCAAAGCGAGCGACATCAATCCCCAAGATGCGCGGTTGGCTTTCATATCCTTGCGCTTTGATATGGCGACACCGTTCCACCGCCGATACCGGGATGAACTGGTTGGAACCGGAACGGGGGAAAAGACCCCGGACGCGGACCCGGGCAAAATCGGAGTCTTCGCCATAATCGTCAATCCATTGTTGTATCTGTCCCTTGTTGGTCAGGCGACAGGTGCGCGAATCGATTTGTCGCGTCAGCCATCGATGTTTAAAACGGCCAAAACAAGAGTGAAATCGTCCAGACGCCAAAGTGGGATTGCCGAAACAACACCATAGAATTTGGGTATTGGCATCGGTCATCGCCCCTTCCGCCACCTCCCAGACCGAATCGGGAATGGCAGAAGCCTCGTCAAAGAAAAGGGCCACCCGTTTTCCTTCGTTATGGAGACCGGCAAAGGCTTCGGTATTGCGTTCGCTCCAGGGAACCATGTCGATACGCCACGTTTTTTCAAACTTGGGGTCAGCGGTAAACAGGGCAGTAGCGGTCAACCGAAACAAATCCCCCCCCAGGCAACGCCGCCGCCACTTAGCCAGTTCCGCCCAGGTTTTGGTTTTGAGTTGGTTTTCGGTGTTGGCGGTCACCACCCCTTTGGTCTCTTCAAAAGTCATGATGGACCACAATATCAGCCAAGCGACCAGAGCCGATTTGCCGATACCATGCCCGGATGCGACCGCGACCCGTACCGGGGCACCATGACCCGCTTTCAATGCTGTGGTAATCGATTGCAGAACATCCCGTTGCCATTGATCGGGGCCGGCATGATCGGCCAAGTCTCCGCTCCCCCAGGGAAAAAACAATTGAACAAACTTAAGGGGATCTTGGGAACATTCCGCCAGCAGTTCCGCCAGTTGTTGTTGCAATTGTTCAGGTGTCGCTGGATTCTTCATGGTTCCTCCTGCGGGCCGACATCAAACGGGTGGCAAAATCGATATCGGTTTTGTGTTCCACGCGATCGACAAACATCGACAAATGTTTGCCGATGAGTTCCGTGGCCCGTACCGCAGCGGTAAATTGTCCCTCTGCCGCCGCCTCATCGCGTAACCGCATAAGTTCTTCCAAGACTCTTTCGGGATTGATGGTATTCATGGTTTCCTGTTTCTTAGAGAACATGCCAATGGTCAATAGGGCCACCACCAGGGAAACGATGGTGGCCACCAGCGCAAAGAAACTGTCGATCATGGCGTGATGAATCCAAAATGGATGGGTCAATAACTGGAATGACGCTGTTTGTTTTCTCGTGCTTCATGTTTATCCAGCTTATCCAGAATGGCATCCAATTTGGTCGCAGCGACCGCTTGGCCTTGTTCCATCAGGCTGAAACGGTCATGCAATACGCGGATATCTTTATCAAAAGAGACAATTTGCCGCTCATGACCGCTGATACGTTCACGATATTCCCCGGCTTCCAGGGTAATGTTCAATATCAGGCTGCCCAGGGCCAGGAGCATGGCACCTACCCCCGACAAGCTCCAACGGACCCAGGATGGGACATCCCGTTGGCTGCTGCGGAAATCGGCGTATTGCGCTTCCAGAAGGGTACGGATTTTGGCAATATCTTCGTTGCTCATGGGGAGATATCCTGAGTTACGCAACACCAAGAAAACGGTTCCAATTGTCTGCAAACGCCTGCGTCGTACCATGCCCTTGGGGGGTGTTGTAATACCGCTTCCAATAATTGGCCAATCCTTCCAGATCGTCGGCATCGGGCAAGGGGCTTGCGACGCGACGATAATGGAGGCGACACATCATGGCGGCATACAACAGGTCGGTCACCAACCGTGAGGCATCGGGTTGCTCCTGGCGTCCCAGATATCCGAGTACTTTGTCGCGGATGGGAATCTGCCAATGGAGCCAGTTATGCCAGATATCGTCGTGGGTCGCGGCTTCCATTTGAAAAATCCCCAAAGCGGGTCCGTGACTGCGTTGTCGCAGGTACAAACCACATCCCGATTCTTGAATCGCGGTTCCGAGGAGCAACCGTTCCACGGCGGTCCCTTCCATATTTAAAAATTGCAATGCTGGCTGGATGACGCATTCCACGAGATGGCGCGGGTGAATACCACGGGACTTGGGGGAGATGGACCCTTCTGCGGGTAATGTAAATGGGGACATGACGATTTCCTGGTATGTTTTATAGTCTGGGGAAGATGGCAAAAAAAAAGCACCGGCAAGCCGGTGCGTGTTAATCACTATCCTGGTCATCATCCTGGTCACGATTCGAGTCAAGATCTTTATAACCAGGCACAATGATCCATCGTTAGAACACTTTTACCCTAGTTTGCGGGTGTGGTCAACAGTTATTTTTGCATGGAATCATTTTTTTCCTCTTTTAAATTTTTTTCCAGGGTTTTTAGTGCCTGTGATTCCAGGGAATTCAGGGTTGCTTCGAGCTGTGCAAAGCGATCACGCCAGATATCACGCCATGTTTTTTCATCGACGCCGATGGTTTTCGCCATACTACGACCGGAACGGGGACGACGAATACCTGTTCCCTGGCAGACGGGACAAGAACGGATGGGTTGATTTTTATTACGGGTACGGATGATGGTCCGTCCGTCGATTTCGTGTCCGCCGCAGCGATGGCAGATACCGGGATCAATCCAATCGCGCAAAGCCAATTCGATGAGGCGTTGGGCACGACGCGGATCCTGGGTTTTCCAATCCTGCGGCCAGATTTCGCGCAAGGCCCACCAAACCAGATCTTCCCAAAAGCGGTTTTCACCGCTCCATTTGACCCGAATCATCAGGGATTGCAGGGTACTTTTGGGCATGGCCCCAGCGACATCGTCCCAGGTTATGACCCCTTGCCCACCACCCACGGTATCTTCATAGCGGGAGATTCGGGTAGCCAAGCGGGTGAGTGCGTGTTTTGGATTCATGATGACTCCTGTTTGGGATTAACGGTAACCGAACAGGACGGATTGAAGCGCAAAGATGAAAAAGTAACAAGATGAAGAACTTCAGAAGATTCTTAAATCATAGGAATTTTACGAAGGTCACGATCAACGCCAAACACACGCAATCTTTAGAATCGTGACACATTTTTTTTCCCTATGCCGAAAATTGCTTGCGAACAGTGATCATTAAACATAGGATTGGGCGATGGAAGGCCGCCTTAGCTCAGGGGTAGAGCAGCTCACTCGTAATGAGCAGGTCCTCGGTTCAATTCCGAGAGGCGGCTCCAAGACATAACACAATGATGTTATTGAATATTTATCGCAGATCTTCATGCAAATCAACGGGATATTTTCCTTTTGAGTGCATCGATGGCACTCAAAGTCTCTTTGGCGTTGTAGTTTGTGACAAAATGGACGATCTCCCCAAGATCTTGCTTCCAAGGTGTCGCGTTCCACTGGTTGACCCTTTCGGCCAAAAATCTGTCCGTGTTACGAAACCCTGTCTTTACAAGGATGGCGAGTTCGGCAAGATCGCTTTCGAGTTCCTCACGACTTAACAGGGAATGGCCGCCATGCTCTGTCGTGTTTGGAGCCTCCGTAATGGAAAAAGAAATGTTGAATGATAACTCACTCCCTTTTCCCAATTCACCTTTTGCCTGAAGTTTTCCCCCTAACCGTTTGATATAACGAGATGCCAAGGGCAGTCCGAGACCTATTCCAGAAAAACGTCGCGTCCCGGTTGGTTCAGCTTGGGTAAACGGTTTGAATAACTCATCAATCTTATTGGGATCAATGCCGATGCCCGTGTCGGCAATGTCAAATTGAAAAAACATGCGTCCCTGAACAACGGCGGTCGGAGCCACACGTAATACCACTTCACCGGCATCGGTAAATTTAATGGCGTTGTCGAGCAGTGGTTCAAGGGCACGTCTTAAAAAAGTGACATCACCCAAACAATGGGTAAGCGCGGAAAGCTTGTGACTGTCCAACTTGAAAGAAATATTTTTATGGTTCGCCTTGACGGTCCACTGAGAAGATAAATCAATCATAAACTCTTTTAGATTAAAATAACTTTCATCCAAGGCTTCCCGCATTTCCAGTTGGGAAAAGTCCAAAATCTCATTGATCAAGGTCAAAAGATTGTTGGACGATTCATAGATCATCGCCAGTTGGTTTTTATCAGCAGGATCCTGGGTGCGCTGCATCAGCGTGGAGACGGGAGAAATGATCGCATTGAGCGGGGTACGTAACTCATGGCTCATTCTGGCAATAAATTCGCTCTTGGCCAGTTCGGACGCTTGCGCTTCCCGTAATGCGGCCCCCAGGGCCTGTGTGCGGGCAGCAACTTGCTCCTCCAAAGAATCCCTCAACGATTTTAATAACAATTGATTCGATACCCTGGCCCGGACAATCATCGGGGAAAATGGTTTGGAAATATAATCGACAGCACCCAATTCCAATCCCCTAGTTTCATCATGCGCATCACTCAGGGAAGTGACAAAAATGACGGAAATTCCCCGAGTCTCTTCGTTCGCTTTAAGTTGGCGACAAACTTCATAGCCATCCATACCGGGCATCATGACATCCAAAAGGATCAGGTCAGGCCGCAAATCGGGTCGGGATGCCGCCGCCAAAGCTTGCTCACCATTGGCAGCTACCATCATTTTATAATCCGCCTTAAACAGATCCGTCAAAAGATCCCTATTGACCTTATGATCATCGACAATCAATATTTTTTGGTTTGATTTCACGAGGATCGCTTCTCCCTTCAAGAATCCACAACGGCGATTTTGGCAAGTTCCTGAAGGATGGCAAACGACTCCTCAAACTCGGCATTGCTAATCTTGATAGCCAGTTTCTTGGCCAGATCACAGCCCGGTCCACCATTAAAGCAGCCAACCAATAATTCGGCCTTCTCCTCGGCTAACGGGTCCATCTCCTGGACCATGAGAATCAGTTCATCCAGGAGGGAGAACACACTTTCGTTTGTCGCGGGAAAATGGGTTTGTGGTTGCGGCTGCATGGCATACCAAGAAAAATAATTCTCAATCCCTTCGGTAACATGAGAAAGATCTTTTTCCAACCGTGCCAACAAGGAAAAATTCCGTTCCCAATTGTCTGAATCTCTCAATGCCGATTCCAACATAATTGCCGATTGCTGTAGTTCAATCGCACCAACGCTACCGGAAACCCCTTTTAAGGTATGGACGAATCTCAAAGCCGTTTCCCGATCTTTTTGTCCCAGGGCCTCACGAATCCGGTCGTGCTTTTGACCATATTCTTCGAGAAAACGTTTCCACAATTTTCGGAGCAAAATGATACGCCCCCCGACCCTTTTAAGCCCCACTTCCAGGTCAATCCCTTGGAGAATGACGGCTTGGTTTTCACGCCCTGGAAACCATGGGTGTAATACTTCTAACAGTTTATCGGGTTCGATCGGTTTGGTGATAAAGTCATTCATGCCCGCCTCAAGGCACTTGTCCCGATCAGTTTCCAAGGCACTCGCCGTCATGGCCAAAATGGGTATCTTCTTTCCATGCGGTAGGGCACGAATGTGTCGGGTTGCGGTGATTCCATCCATGATCGGTAAATGGATATCCATGAGAATGATATCAAAACCCCGTTCCTGAACCTGTCGCACCGCTGCGGCACCATCACCCGCCACCGTCACGATCATCCCCACCCTTCCCAAAACTTCCGTGACAATTTCCTGGTTGATCACCGCATCTTCGGCCACAAGAATGGTCACTCCAGAAAGGTTCCAGGCGGGATTGACGACAGAGGATTGTTCGTGTTTATCTCCGGTATCGCCCAACTGGCGTAGATCTTGGTCTTGCTGTTCCGACGGCACTCCCAGCCAGACGGTGAAAGAAAAAACACTACCGCGCCCGGCTTGACTGACGACATCGATTTCCCCCGCCATCATTTCAACCAACCGTTTGCAGATGGAGAGGCCCAAACCGGAACCACCGTAGCGACGTGTCGTCGAAACATCCCCCTGGGTAAACGATTGGAACAATGTGGCGCACTGTTCCGGGGTCATGCCGATACCGGTATCACGGACACGAAAGAGGAGCTGAACGCGATGATCCCGAAATGCCATGGTTTGGATAGAAACGTTAATTTCACCCGTTTCTGTAAATTTGACGGCGTTGTTGGTCATATTCACCAATATTTGCCCCAAGCGCGTTGGATCGCCGATCATTGTATCGGGAACATCTGGATGGCGTTCCAAAAATAACGCCAACCCTTTTTCCTTGGCCTGGATTCCGACCACATTGGTCACATGGGTCAACACATCGTCTATATAAAAATCGGTCGTTTCCAAAATCATCTTGCCCGCCCCGATTTTTGAAAGATCCAAAATATCGTTGATGATGACCATTAAATTTATAGAAGAATTCTTTATTTTCAGGAGATAGTCTCGTTGTTTATCGTTCAGTTCGGTTTGCAAGATCAGGTGCAGAAAACCAAGAATAGCGTGCATGGGGGTGCGAATTTCATGGCTCATGGTGGCCAGGAATTCACTTTTAAAACGGTCAGCCGATTCTGCGGAATGTTTGGCCGCCAACAAAGATGCTTCTGCGCTTTTACGTTGGGTGGCATCGGTGATGATACCCACGAACAGAATGACATCATCCAGATCCACCTTACTGACGGCCAGATCGATGGGAAAAATATCACCATTTTTTTTCCTGCCAGTCACTTCCCGCCCGATACCAATAATCTTGTGCGTTCCAGTTTCCAAAAAATTTTTCAGGTAGCGGTCATGCTCTTCCCGATAGGGAGAAGGCATGAGAATGGTGACGTTTTTACCCGTAACTTCCGCAGTATGATAGCCAAACATGCGCTCCGCCGCCGGGTTGAACAGGATAATCTGCCCGGTTTGATCGATGGTCACGATGCCACTGACAGCGGTATCGATAATAGAGCGGAGTATCGCTTCGCTACGGCGTAATTTAAGCACTATTTTTTTCCGATAAGGTGGGTATCGCCGACAGACGCCAAACCCGATGAGGACGGGACTGCGGTTTTTGCTGTCAATTTTCGCACCATAGGGTATCATGCCAGCGAAGTGTTATTCAACTTACGGCCAACCATATTGGGATGATTGAGGTTTCATGGCAGCCGGTTCCTTGTTTAAACTCTACGGTGAATGGGTTGATGGTCTTTTTGCTCTGGAATCTGGTGACAATACCGACCCTTTTGCTGTCGTAGACGACACCTCCGATGCCATTGCCGAACCTTTGCCGCAAAATGACTTGACGCATCCGGCCTTGGCGCAAACCGATCATTGCTGCTCCGGTTTGGCATTTAAAAAAACCTTAAGTGAAGTTATTAGCCCAAAGGATCGAGAAAAGATTGCGGGCGTCATCCACCATTATCGACAAAAACTCAGTGAGGAGGCGTCACAGGCAACCACAACGGGTAAACCTGTGGGGTTGGCATTAAAAACATTTCGCAACCACCTGCATTCAGGACGGGAGGAAGGGTTGGAGGATAACCCCTTCTACAAAATTGTCCTGACAGTCTTTCATGCAGCGCGCATCGGATTGTTTCGTTCTCTTTCCGGCCAAGTTTTGGAACAGATGCCCCAGCCACCAACCAGGATCCGCCTGACACCCACCATACGTGAAGTTTGGCGGCGACCCAGGGCATTCGGCGGTTTTTTCTTCAATCTCGGTGCCATTCTTCAATCCCAGGCCATTCTGTTACGCAACCCCATTTCTGTATTGCTTTTTATCGGCATCGCCTACGCCGTTTCCCTTGCCGCAAACTATTTTCTGCAATCTCCGATTCCAGGGGAATACCTGCCGGACATCCAGGGTTTATCAGGAGAATCAAAACGCTATCTCATCGCTACCCTGATGGGCGTTGCTTGTTCCACGGTAGTTTTGGATTTTAAAAATCGTCTCTTTCAAGCAATTGCGGAATCGGGCAAAGTTTTCACAGGAATCCGCAAGGCTTTTTTGCGCAACCCCCGATGGATGACTGTGGCATTGCTGTGCGCTTTGACCACCATCAAGGCCAGCAATGATGCTTTGATCACCTTTTTGACTGGACAGCAAACCATGGCCGCGCAGGTCCAGGCCATCGAAGAAGCGGTCTATAGCGTACTGGGTACTGCAACAGCCGCCTGCCCTCCAGAGCCTGATTCCCTTTTCAACTTTCAGGCGATACTCAGCCATGATATCGATGCTCAGGTCGAAAAACTAGAGCAACTTCCCAACCGCGATTTACGTAAAAACCCACACTTCTGGGCCGAACACTTTATCATTTATGGTGGCTACGAACCAGGTGTTTCCGATGTCGATATCTCCAACGCCACCCCGCTATCCAAAACACTGGATGCGATGCTGGCTGGGAGTGGTATCGATTTTTCTTCTTCTTTTCGAGAAAAGTCCAGACTGTTGTTGGAAACATGTCGAAAACAATGGGTGCAAACCCAGGAAGAAGTGCGCGAACAACTGGCCCAACGCCATCGGGTCATGGGGTTCAAAAACCAATCTTGGTTGGGCTTCGGACGTTTTTCCCTGGCGGAGTCCTATTCCACCAACAACTTGGTCGCCACCATGCGCACCAAACTGGAAAATACCCAAACCACCTGCCAACAGATCGTGGAAGATTTTGCGGATCTGACCCACAGCTATCTGGAGATTTTACGCCAAGTCAACCCTTCCACCAATATCAACACAAACGACTTGACCATCGGCACCTCTGTAGAGCCGTTCACCAACAAAGCCATCGACGCCCTGGACCCCGCCAAGATCACCCCGACCGAACGGCCAAATCTTGTGAAATTTGCGACCATGCTCGGTGCGCAGTATGGTCCCGTCATGGGTCCGCTTTTGTTTGCGCTGTTCTTGATCCTGGCCATCGGCATGGTCTTTGGGGATCTTGTGCTATTCGCCCACATCGTGGGTCAAAACGGTCGCAGAGACCAAGCTTTGGTTCCCTCTCATTTGGCGGAACTCAAAGCGTGGGAGACGACATTGATCGATTTGATTGTGGAAAACATTTCTTCAAATTGGGCACAATGCCTTCTGGGCTGTCATATACAATTTAACAAAATCGCGGTCGAACTCCAATTTTACAAGCAGATCGAAAAAAATGATCCCGAAACCAAATATATCCGTGATCGCAACATGATGGAAGTCATCCTTCTTTGGTTCCGCAGTATGTTGACCCCCAACAGACCCCTCTGGACACGGATGTTCAACGTGCGACTGGCGGCGATCAATCGGTTGATCCGTCCTGAAACATCCACCTTTTCCGATTGGTTCCATCGTTGTTACTTTGGTCCCATGTCACACCGCACCCTTTGGCGTTCCAGTTTATCCGCTATTAGCGGTCACATTGTGGAAAACAACGAATCCATCAAAAAAGAGATCGACCAGATTTTTTTCCGGCGGCAGGATCGGACAAGGCATCCTCTGAAAGTATCTGCGGGCGAAGAGCATACAACTCTATTGGATAGAATAACGCTATTTTTTAATAGGTTTTGTCTTGTTATAACCAGAGCATTCGGTGACAGAACCATTTTTTGCCTGCGGGGATCCAAAACAGACCCAGATTGGTTTCCATTAACATTCCATCATTGGCGTCTCAAATTCTCTGACCGTTTGGATCAATATTCCAAACTAAAAGACCGCGTGTTGCGCATACAACCCGAGATTCACGCTATCTATGAAAAATCGGTCTCCTCCGTTTATGCGGATATCCTCTATCCCATCATAGAGATCAAAAAAAGGTATGGTGAACATCTTACCTCCGATTGGAACCGCCGATTTACCCATTTTGAATCCAAGCTGAATGATTTTGAGAGAAAAATCTTGGAAACTTTGGGGGTTTTACCACTTATGGTCGCCGCCACATCCTCAAGGGAATTGGTTGAAATCTTGGAATATATTGAATCTGTCATCAAATTGGATACCGAAATTATCATGGATGTCCTCAACTTTATCGACTCCGGTTCCCTATTTTCCGACGTAGAAAATGAAAACACCGGACAAAAACTTAAAAATGAGGGACGAAAATTGCTTGAGGAAGCCAATACGCAATTGGCCAAGGTTTGGGAACAAGAAAAAATGCAGTGGAAAGAGATCGAAGGAATCGCCGACCTCTTGGATGAACGGCTGGTTGAAGTGAGGAAGATATTCAATAAAATAAGCGAGATTTTCTTACATATCCGGCAAAAGGAGAGTGATTTCATCACCCGTGGATACCCCTCGCAGATCGCACGCACTCACCATCGACTGAACCAAACTTTGGTCAACATGGCCCCCAGGGAGGCGGATCACATTCTGGAGCGGATGGAAAGCATTTTGACGGCCAAGCATCCCTACACTTCGGAAAACCTGACGACGGTGGAAATGTTGAAGCGAGATGCCAAGGCACTTTATGACCGGTTGGATAGCTACGTATCCAGCATCCACACCGCCTAGACATCGGCAGTCGCTTCGTCCAATTCTGCCATCAAGTCGGTCAGCAACTTTTTGGAACCCATAAAATCAAAACGATCCAAACGGGTTTCCAAGTCTGTGGCGATGCTGCCATACCCCTGCGCAACCAAAACCGGCTTGACCTTCCGAAACAGTGTTGTCGTTTGGAAATCTCTCCGCTCGACCAGTTGCCCCAACGTCTGAAGTTGTGCCAACAACTCGGAACGCGACACCGTGACCAAGAGCGGGGCCTCCCGATCCCCAAACAGCTCGCTTGCCTCAAGGCAGCGTGCGCTATCCATAATTTCTCCCAACGCCTCACGAATGCGTCCCATCAGAAGATCACGCTCCGTACTCTCTTCCGCCAAAACCTCCTCTAAGTCCATGGCCAGATGCCATAATTTTCTGGCCGATATCCCTCCAGCCAATCCTTTCAGATTGTGAACCATTTTCTTCGCCGCCTGGGTGTCGCCCACCTGTAGCCAATGCGTCAATTCTTCAAAGAAAGAGACATTCTGGTGTGCAAAATCACGAATCAACTTGCTTAAAAGCCCCACTTTACCATCCATCCGTCCCAAGCCATCCCGAACATCGATGCCGGGAAGATCACAGGGAAAATCGGTGTCTTCTGCCCGCGCCTGTTGATCCGACAACGACACAACGCAGGGTTCCACCCCCACGGCAGCCGGAGACAATCTACCGACTTTCGCCAAAACCCGATAGAGTTCTGAGGCATCTACCGGTTTGGAGATAAAATCAAACATCCCGATATCCAAACATTTTTTTCGTTCCTCATCCATCGCATGGGCAGTCATGGCTATAATCGCTGGCCGGGTAGAGCGACTTTGTTCAAGAATCAGCCGAGATGCGTCATACCCATCCATGACGGGCATTTGCAAGTCCATCAAAACGGCATCACAGACATTTTTCTCCTGGCATACCATCGCCACCGCTTCCTGGCCATTTTGCGCCCAGCGGACGGCGACACCGGCGTACTCCAAAAAATTTTCGCAAATTTCCCAATTAATTTTATTATCTTCGACGACAATCACACGCATACCGCGAATCTTTTGCATCACCGAAGCGGCAACCCGCCGCACCTCCATGGCTTCGTAGGGTTGTACTGTTCGACCCTGTAAGGTTTCCAAAATGGTGTCCAACAGGGTCGAAAAGGTCGTCGGTTTGCGGATGAAACCTTGAAAAATTTCCTTGTTTCTATCATTGGCGACTTCATCCCAACCAAAACAGGTCGTCAGAATGATGCGAGGCAGATTTCCAGAACCACAACTTTGCCGAATGCGCAAAGCGGTCTCCACACCATCCATACCCGACATGCGCCAGTCCACGAGAACAAGGTCACACGGTTCATCCGTGTCTCGTAAATGCTCAAAGATATTCAGGGCTTCTCCCCCTGAGGCGGCTGTGATAACCGAAAATGAAAAGCTCGTCAGCATATTCGCCAAAATGGTGCGGGCATCATCGTTATCATCGACAACCAACACTTTAAGACCGTTAAAACGTTTGGAGATTCCCTTTCCTTTCTCTTCGGTATCCGGTTGATGCCGCAGAGTCAGGGAAAAATGAAACAAGCTCCCTTCCCCCAGTAGGCTATCGACCGCGATTTGTCCTCCCATGGCGTGTACCAAATGCTGAGAAATCGCCAGTCCCAGACCGGTACCACCATAACGTCGGGTGGTTGAAGCATCGCCTTGATAAAACGGTTGAAAAAGATGGGCCGACTGCTCTGGATCCATGCCGATGCCGGTGTCTTGCACCTGGAAACGCAAACTCACCTCTGTTTTTGTACACGACACGACGGCGATGCGGTAAACAATCTGCCCTTTGTGCGTAAACTTGACCGCATTGCTACCCAGGTTGATCAACACCTGCCCCAAACGCAAAGGGTCTCCCACCAAAACGGGTGGTACATGCGTGTCCACATCGAAAATAATCTCCAACCCCTTGCCGATGGCCGGCAACGAAATCAACGTCAACACCCGTTTCATCACGGTCGATAAAGAAAAAGGGACACTCTCAAGATGGAGTTGATTGGCCTCGATCTTGGAAAAATCAAGGACATTGTTAATAATGTTCAAAAGCAATTCGGAGGCGTTCTGACTTTTGGAGATCAGATCATTTTGTCGCTGGGTCAGAGTGGTCTTGGACAACAGTTGACCGATACCCAGAATCACGTTCATGGGTGTACGAATCTCATGACTGATATGGGCCATGAAATTACTCTTTGCCTTATTGGCTTGCTCCGCCTCCTTCAAGATTGCATTCTTAACCCGTTCGCTGCGTTCACGATGGATAATTTGCGCACAACAATCGGCAACAGGTTGCAGATAGGCCACCAGTTTACGGTCGTACCCTTGCGGTCGGTTTACCAGCACAGCACAGCCAATAACACGCCCCTGCAAAGCCAGCGGCAACACCAAAACGGACTGCACACATCCCCCCCCCTGGAAACATGCCCACCACTCCGAGGGAAGTGCGTCCAATGCATTGGCAATCACAGGGGTATCTGCAACCAATCCGTTGGCACCAACAGCCCCCACATCGGCACACAGCTTGGGTAACCAATCAAGGCCACACTCTTTTGGGAAGCTTTCTTCGCTCTGGGGAAGGAGAGCAGACACGGCCAATGGTTGACCGACGCCATCACCATCAGCAAATTCGACAAAAAACCCATACGCGCTACAGGTCCGTTGCAAAATTTTCTGTAACGCTTTTTCAAACACCGACTTAGCCGAATGCATCGCAATATAGTCGGCCTGGATCTCATGGATGATTCTGAGTTGTTCCTGTTTGCGGAGCAACGTTTTCCCCCTTAACTGGGCAGTGGAAAAATCAGTGTAATCACCGTCCCGGTTTCACTGGAGGTCTCGATCATCAAATGACCATGCTGAATGCTCATCATGCGCGATGCGGCATACAAGTCGTATTCCCAGCGCATTTCATCTTTTTTCCCCAAAGGTAACTTTTTCTGGGATGGCTCCGTAGCTTGGGAAACGATGATCCGTTGGGTATGGAACTGAACGCTGGCCAGACGGCTACCATCCCGATCAATAGACCCCAAAGAAATTTTTACCCCATCCCCTGGATCGGAAGCACTGGAAATATTCATCAAAATGGCGTTGATCACCGAGTAACACAGTCGGACATCCCCTTGTACCTTGAAGACGGAACTCTCCTGCCTGGGGACGTTATCAAGAAGGATAGTGATACTGAAATCCTTTTTTTTCAAAAAATCTCCCTCGATAATTTTAAAATCATCCACCAAAGCCAAAATATCAAAATGGGTCAATTTACACAGGTATTGACCGCGAGATATCTTGTGGAGTTCGATGGAAAAGTTGATCAAATTGGAAAGTTTATAGGTATAGCGCAGGATGGGGAGAACCAACTCTTCCTGCTGTTTGGTCAAGTTGGTATTCCAAGCCAGCATATTGATCATGCTGACAATATGATCCAAAGGCCCTCTGAGGTCGGTCTGATAAATATGGGTCACCTCTTCCTTAAAAGAGGACGACTCCTCAAGTTGGGTTTTCTGCAACTCCAGAGTGCGCATCATCTCGGCCATGGCCAGGTGATTGCGGACCCGCGCCCGTACCACAGCCGCATGGACCGGCTTGGTGATAAAGTCAATCCCCCCAAGGGATAAGGCGTGCGCCTCATCCAGTTTTTCGTTCAGGGCGGTGACAAAAATAACGGGAATCGTTCTCCCCGTTGGTGACCCTTTGATCCTTTTACACACCTCATAGCCATCCATCTCCGGCATCATGACATCGAGCAGGACGACGGCTATCTCTTCCGAGGCGATAATGTTCAAGGCATCCGGCCCGTTGGTTGCGACCAAAACTTGATACTCGTCGCTCAAAATCTCCGCCAGCGTCCGAATATTATTGGGCATATCATCGACAATCAGGACCATCGATTTTTTGACTGGATCACGCATCCCGAATCTTTCCACCTCCCGAACACTAGGCTTCATTCGTTATTTTAAATACACGGTGGTACTGCGACAATTCAAGAATCGTTCGAATTTCGCTGGAAGGGTTGACCAGAGAGATGTCGGCTTTTTCGCCACCAAAAAAATTGCGCATGACCATCAGCGCACCCAGGGCGGAACTTTCAATCTGATAGACCCGTTCCAGGTTGATTCGAATGGGTGTGTCTAACGACAAACCCTTGTAAATATCACGAAACTTCGGGATCATTTTATAACCAAAACAACCCGACAAATGAATGGTCAAAACCACCCCGTCTTGTTCTGTGATTATTCTATCGTAAGCTGTCATTCCGCGCTCGTCCATTCTAAAAAAAACAGAAAGTAAAAGATTCCGTGCTGAACGCTACAGACGGACCTCAACCAGGAACATATCGTCGCCCTGAGGTTCCCCCTTGGGACGAAAACGCGCCAACTCGTCGCCCAAACAGTCCAACATTTCCTCACCACGGGCAATTTTTTGCAGCCATTGCAGCAGCCGTTCTGCACCAAACATCCGCTTCTCCGCATCCATCTCCTCTACCAAGCCATCGCTGTAAAGGTAGAGTTTATCATCAATACACACGTCCAATTCAACACCCGACAGTTCGGAGACCTGCATCAATCCGCGTGGAAAGTGTGTTGAGGGGAGTTTTTCCTGGCAACGACCACCACGAAACAAATAGGCTTCACGCATACCGCAATTCCACAGGATGATCCGCCGACGATCCGGGGAAATTTCCAAGAAAATGGCCGCCATGAACATCCCTTCAGGCAGGGTGCGAAATAATTTGGCGTTGGTCTCTTCAACAATCGTCTCCATAGAATCATTACGGGCGGTGCGGGCATAAAAAAGATCGGCAACCAAGGGACCACCGATGGCGGCGGTCAACCCATGCCCGGTAAAATCACCCAGCATGATATGCTGGGTACCGTCGGGACGAAAGGCGGCCAGAAGGATATCCCCCATGGATGTTTCCTTGGGAGCGACATAAGTGGCAAGAGAACGCCGATCAAACTGTTCCGATTCCCGAGTATTGGCCAATACCCGTTCAATCAAACGTCGTTCGTCCAAAAGACCCTGGTTCATCCGAGCCAACTCCCGGTAGGCGGTACGGAGTTCCAGATGGGTTTTTACCCGGGAACGGACAATATCAAAATGAAACGGTTTGGCGATGTAATCCACAGCCCCCAATTTCAAGCCGGTACTTTCATCTTCGGTCTCCGACATGGCGGAAATAAAAATGATGGGGATATCACGGGTCTCGACATCCATTTTAATGGCGCGGCATACGTCGTAACCATTCAGATCGGGCATCATGATGTCCAAAAGGACCAAATCGGGCGTTTGTTGGGCAATAATCTCCAGGGCGGTATGACCATTCGTGGCGACCAAAAGGTCCAGGTCGAGAGGACGCAATACCTCCAGCAACAGCCGAATGCTCTGTGCATCGTCATCGACAAGAAGAACCCGACGTTGCGAGGATGGACTGATCACGGGGCGTTTTCCACAATATTCAAACCCAGTCGATCCGAGACGGCTTTGAGCTGTTGCAAGGCCCCCTTGAAGTCAAACTTCTCCAACGCTGCGACAAAACAACCATGTTCCGTCGCCAATCCTTGTGCCTGCAACCAAGCACTCACCGGTTTGGCCGCATCCAGGGCGCGGGAGTTGTTATTCCGCAGATAAACCGCCAGTTGGCCGAACATGGCGGGCACATCCTCGGAAACCAACACTTCCCTCGGATCGCCCTCAGGATCCTGCTCCTGAACCATCGGATGGAGTTCCCGGAGCAATTTTTCCAACGCCTCGTCAAAATGCCGCAAAGATTCGTCGCACACCTCTGTGCCGGGATCGGTACCGAGGATAATCTCCAATTGCCGCGCCGCTTCGGAGAGATCACGGGCCAGAATATTACCCGACACCCCCTTCATGGTATGGGCCAACCGCCGTGCATCTTCAAAGGCCCCTTGATTCAACGCCTTTTGTATACTTTTACCGGTCTCGGCGTACCCTTTGTGAAAATCGCGGAGCAGTTTTAGGTAAAATGGGGGATTATGACCAAATTTACGCGCCGCAGTCGCCACATCGACCGTCTTGATCCCTTTGAGGAAATCGAAGGCGGTAGCATTTGCAGAATCTTCCTTCTTTGCGGTCTCAGCGACGGTAGGCATCTTGTCCGTATCGGCGGAGGAAGATTGTATCCACCGTGACAAGACCGCATAAAGCATCTCCAATTCGACCGGTTTGGGGAGGTGGTCATTCATCCCGGCATTCAGGCACCGCTCGCGCTCACCACTCATGGCACTGGCGGTCATGGCGATAATAGGGAGTTGTTCCTTGCTCAAATGTTTTCGAATCAGGCGGGTGGCGTCAAACCCGTCCATGCGCGGCATCAGAAGATCCATCAGTACCAAATCATAACGTGGCATGTTGGCCAGTCCATCCCCGATTACGGCGGCAAGGGCCTCCACACCATTACGCGCCACATCGACCTGCAAACCGACCTGCTCCAAAGTATCACGCGCCACATCAACGTTGATCGGATCGTCTTCCACCAACAATACCCGCCCTCCTCGGAGGACGCTTCGGGTTTGAACGACAAGCTGTTTGGGCGAAACCGAATCGGGCAACGAGGCCGACGGCAACTCCTGGGTGATCCCAAGACGCACAGTAAAGGAAAAACGGCTACCCCGGCCCGGTTCCGAATCAACATGGATGCCCCCCCCCATCATTTCCACCAACCGCCGACTGATGGCCAACCCTAAACCGGTACCACCATATTTTCGGGTGGTCGATTCATCCGCCTGGGTGAACGGTTGAAACAACCCCGACAGGGCCTGCCTGGAGATGCCGATCCCGGTATCCTCGACGGTAAAACGCATCACACCCTGGTGAAATTGCAGTTCGTCCATGCTCACCTCCAGGGCGATTCGACCTTCCTGGGTAAATTTGACTGCGTTGGCGAGCAAATTGTTCAACACCTGACTCAAACGAACCGAATCCCCTTTGACGAACTGCGGGACATCGGGATGGATAATCACGCTATAAACGAGATGTTTTTCCTCAATTTTTCGTTCCACCAGATTGGACGTTACCCGGATAATCTCGTTGAGCGCAAATGGACGCGACTCCACGATCATCATCCCCGCTTCAATTTTGGAGATATCAAGAATATCATTCAGAATATTGAGTAAATTATTACCCGATTGGTGGATTTGCAGCAAACGCCGACGTTGATCCGCCGTCACATCGTTGGTCAACAACAGACTGGTCATACCGAGAATGCCATTGAGGGGGGTACGAATCTCATGGCTCATGGTTGCCAGAAATTGACTTTTGGCACGATTGGCCGCCTCGGCGGCCATTTTTTCCCGATAAAGCTCTTCGGTTCGACTTTGTTCCAAAATGGTGGCCAGGGTATTGCAAAACGCCTGAAAATTTCTTTCCTCGTCCAGGTCATACTCGGTTTCATGCTTTAGATAGATTGCCAAAACCCCCAATACCCGGTCTTCGGAAAGGATGGGCAAGCAATAATGCCCATGGGGTTCCATGTTCGGAGTGTGAACTATGTGGAGTTCATCAATCTTGGAGGCAAAGATATTTTCATGACGACGCGCTGCGATGCCACACAGGCATTGGCCAAACTTGACATTGGCACAAGGGGGCGGGGAAAATTCACTAAATCCGTGATGCGCCACCACCGACAAAGTTTCCCGCCCCCGATCCTTCAACAGGATGGCTCCCCGGTTCAAAAGGCTGTCAATGGGGGCATTGACAATCATACCCAGGGCGGTCGCCAACTTTTTTTTCAAGGGAATGGAGAGTAAGGCAATACGTAATATATTACTCACTGTATTTTGTACTTCCCGCGCATTGCGTTCTCTCATCTGCGCTTTTCTGCGCTCTTCCACCTCCCGTTGCAATTCGATGGTCCGTTCCTGAATGCGCGTCTCTAGTTCCAGATTAAAATTGCGCAACCGTTCCTCAAACCCTTTGCGCTCATTAATATCGACGCAACTTCCCGTATAACCCAGAAAATTGTCCCCCGAGGCAAAAAAGGGAAAGCCTGTATCATAAACCCAACGGTAAGATCCATCCTTGGTGCGTAACCGATATTCCATGGAAAACCGTTGGTGCTTGCCAAAAACGGCGGCAAACCGGGCACGCAGATCCTCAGCATCATCGGGATGAACCCCCTCCAGCCAACCATCGTCCAATTCACGCGCCATGATCTTGCCGGTGAAAGCCAACCAACCATCATTAAAAAAGGTCCGTTTCATCTCCCGATTGCACATCCACACCATTCCGGGAATCATATCGGCGTGCAAACGAAATTGTGCGCTATAGTTAGAACCATCCAAGGATTCTGGCTGGTCTCGGACAAAGATCACGGCGGAAACGTCATGACTACCCTGAAACTGCGTATCAACGGTCACGCAAAAACGGACCCGAATATCACCGCCCGCAACGTGCTTGAGGAGAACCTCGTAGACGCGATGATCGACTTCAGGAATCCGGATGATGGCGCGACGTACCGTATTCCGGTCTTCCACCCGCGCACATTCGCTCAGGTTTTGCCCCAGGAGAGAGGCCCGTTCACGCCCGATTATATTACAAAAGGTATCATTGACATCAACAATGGCTTTTGAAACGCGATCCAGGAGAACAACCCCTTTGACATCCGCCATGAGAATATCGGGACATGCTTCACAATCCTTCGATTTACGTGCTAGGCGTACAAAAGTATGGGCGTGATAGCGCAGACGGGCAATCATTTCTACCCGATCGGGAAATTTAACCAGATAATTGCTGGCACCCGCCGCAAAGCCCTCCGCCTTGATTTGGGGTTCGTCGATTGATGTCAGAAGAATGATGGGAATATTGCTGGTAATGCGATGTTCGCGCAATCGACGCAGCAAGGTCATCCCATCCACATCCGGCATCACCAAGTCCAGTAGGATGACCATGGGGCGAATTTTTTCCGCTTCCACACACGCCTGACGGGGATCCTGGCAATAAAAAAGTTTCAAATCACTGACATCAATCATCCTCTCCAAATATTTATAGGTGAGATATTGATCGTCGATGAGGAGTATGCGTTTGGGTTCGGTTCCTGAGTTATCCATAAGTCTCATGGCTCCAAACAAGGATTACACCACAACCAGCACTTCAATACACAGTCTTCGTCATTCAAAGCAAACGCGAGGATCCGTGACGCAAAGCGACCGATCACCATGTGATTTCAGTGAAAAACATCATGCAGTGAGTCGGCCTTGAAGATGTTGCCAACCCAGGTGGTCAATTCATCCAGATTGGCAGCGGCCACTTTCTGATCAATGGACTCCGGCACCGACCCAAAACGTGCCTGAAGCGATTGGAGCAGCATACTCGCTTTAGCCTTCCGTTTGCCTTCCTGGAGTCCTTCCTTCCTCCCCTCGATCAACCCTAAGCGATAAGTGGATTCCACCATGCTTGCCTGGAAGTGCAGATCCTCTTGAAAGCGTTCGTAGGCCTGCCATTCCGCATCTGTCAGGTTAAAAAGGTTCAATAGTTTCTTCGCCTCAAGCAAGCCACGCGCTGAGAACTCATCCCGAATATCACCCGTTTTGAGAAAGTAAATCCACTCGTCCAGGCGGGTACGCACCACTTCGTCAAAGCAGTTGACCTTGATCAGATAGCATTCCGGGAAAGTTTCCTGTACGGTTTTACGAATGAATAAATTCTTCTGCCTTTCGTTGAGTTGCAGCTCGTCCTGGGTGTGCAGACCCCGAAATGAAGTCGTGCCGTGGTAAATGTAATCCCTCCCTTGGCCAAGATCGAAGTATAAGATGCTGATCGATATGGTCTTGGAAATTTCTGCATCGGGATCGCCAGCCCGCAAATGCTCCGCGACGGTCTTGGATAACGCATAGACAAGACGCCGCAGGTAGTCGTGTTCCCGTTCAAGCTGCAATTCAATCAGGATGAGTTCACCCTGACCGTTTCTGATTTTCATATCGACGCGATTGGATTTGTCGATTGGGCCGTCCTGGTTGCTTTCACTTTCCAGGATTTCAACGATCTGCACGTCGGTCATGAGCAACTCGCTCAACAACCCTTCCAGCACGCCAAAATGGGCCTTGCTGCGCAATAGCCGTTTCAAAGCCCAGTCGAAGGTAATTAAACGGCGTCGTTTCACAGTATCCCTCTCCCGAAATGCCAACACCGCGCCTTTTTGACGCTCCACACCTGCGGCAGGCCGATGGGAAAAAGGTCTCTCTGGAACATGATGCCCTCCGGGCAAAAAGTCAAAGACAAACGGATCGTATTCCCCAAATTTCAAGCCGTGGCGCAAGCCCTCAACCGCAACCGGTACCGGGTATTTCTCTATCCCAAACGGATACCACCCCCCTCTTGCTGGACTTGCCTGAGAATCGTCATGGCATGGGCGACCATATCCGCCAAAGATCCCACCAAGCGGGAGGTAATTCCGATGCTGACTTTGACCCGAATAAAATCGTCTTCATAAGGAATGCGCAAGGCCTCGATACGCTGCTTCAATCGTGAAAACACGACAACCGTATTATCGGGTTCTGGGTTGGCGATCAACACGCCAAACGTCTCATCATCAAGCCTCGCCGCGATATCGGTCTTGCGAAAAGCGCGGTTTAACAATTCGCCAATCCGCATCAATGCCAACACCCGGGCATAATCGCCATAGTTTTCCACCAACGACGCAACCTCATCGAGGGCAAAGACGGCCAGGGTGACAGAAATGTTTTCGCGAATAGCATTACTGTAAAGGGTAACCCCAGCATTCAAAAAAAAACGGGCGTTGGCCAATTGTGTCACCGAATCGGTACAGGTGATCGCATTCAGTGTCTGCTGGTTTTCAATACGCTGAATGTTTTGATGGACACGATAAATCAGTTCCTCGCGATGAAATGGTTTGGCGAGGAAATCGTTTGCTCCCTCCTTGATAAAACGGACCGAGGCCTCTTCTCCTTGGGCCGAAACACCGATAACCAGCAGATCATCCCGGTTCCGTTTCAAATCCTGGCGAATCCATTCCAAAAGTTTGAGTCCATCACAACCGGGTACAGCATAATCGATCATGACAAGGCGAATTTCTGGGTGAGCGGTCAATATCTGGTGCGCCTCCGGTTCATCATGGGCCTCAAAAATGGGAAAACGATACCGTTTTAATGGTTCCGAGATGGTATTGGCTTGTTCAGGAGAGGCAAAAGCGACCAAAATCGGATGATCACCATTATGCTCCATCCGTGCGATGATCTCGACGATATAATCCAGATTCATCGTTTTTTTGGTCACATAATCGACGATTCCATCATCCTGGCGTATGGAGAAATCGGTATCGTTGTCAAACGCGGAAGCCAGGACCACCACCGGAATTTTTTTGGCGATGAGTTGGCGAATTCCGTGACCATCCCCGTTTCCTGGAAGGGAAAATTCAACAAGGGCTAGAAGAAATTCGTGACCGGTCGCCAGGATTTGCTGAAGCTGCCCATCGTCCATGGCGTGGACCAAGTGATAACGTTGATCACATTCCAAGCGTCGTTTCAACAGTTTGGCAAACACCAGACTACCATCAGCCAGGAGTACATTCAGCATGATAGCCTCCCGGTTTTACACCATGTAAGCACAGCCCCAGGGATACTATCCAAAGGGAGAATCTTCTGGGCAGCCCCAAGTGCGATAGCCTGCTGGGGCATACCAAAAACGACCGAAGAGGCTTCATCCTGGGCAATGGTCGTCCCCCCCTGCCGATCAATTTCCAGCAAACCCCTCGCCCCGTCACTTCCCATTCCCGTCAGGAGAATCCCTAAAACCGAATTCCGAAAATGATGTGCCAAGGATTGAAAAGTCAGGTCGATGGAAAATGTGTTCACGGCTTCTTGACCAGGATCGTGGGGATGGCAGTAAAATTGTCCCGTATCCTTCACCGAAAGATCCGCACCAGGAGGGGGAAAATAGATCGTTCCGGGACGGGGACAATCACCGGTTTTGGCGTGAACGACCGGCAGCGTCGTCGTTTTGCCGAGCCAAGCTACCAAGCCTGGCAAAAAAGCGGAACCAATGTGTTGCACGCAAATGATGGGCCAGGAAAAATCCCCAGGCAAGGCCTGGAGGATGCGCGTCAACGCCAAGGGACCGCCCGTGGATGCCCCCAGAACAACAATACTCCCTGTGATGGTGGCCGCCGCCTTCTTGGAAGGGGAAACAACTGCGGCATCCACAGGGAAAGAACGGCGCATCAGGTTCAGTGGTTTTGCGTTCGATAATGCACGAATCTTTTGCCGCAGTTGTCTGCCCCAGCGATCATGACGAATAGTGGGACCGCCAGGGGGTTTGGCCAGAATATCCATAGCCCCGGCCTGTAACACCAACAGGATGGTTTCGCTGTCGTTGTTCTCTTCCACCAAAACACTGATCACCAGGATTGGCAGAGGACTCTGGGACATGATGGTCTTCACCAAAGAGAGGCCATTCATATTGGGCATGTAAAAATCGGTACAGACCACATCGGGATGCACCTCCTGGATACACTGCCATCCCAAAACACCGTCCGCCGCAGAGGCCGCCACGACAATATCGCCATCCGCTTCGATAATCGTTTGCAAAATCCTCAGGGCGACGGGGGAATCATCCACCAACACAACCCGGATCATGTCAGCCTCCGCAGGGTTTGAATCAATTGATCCTGCTGAAAACCGCTTTTGGTCAGGTAGGCATTGGCCCCGGCGATGAGACCCCGTTGTTGATCCTGCGGCGAAGAACGCGATGTAACCAAGATGACCGGCAACTTGTGCAATACACCCGAGGCGCGTATCCTTTCCGTCAGCGTCAAACCATCCATTTCCGGCATCTCGACATCACTGACGACAGCATCAACGCGATGCCGACCCAGCTTTTCCAGGGCTTCCACGCCGTTGACTGCCGTGATGACTTGATATCCGGCCCTTTCAAGAATACGTTTTTCCTGAACCCGCGTGGTGATGGAATCTTCCACCAACAAAACAATGCGGGGCCGCTCTTTCGGGACCGCAAGTGGGGTCTTATCGGCACGCGAAGCCGCCATACCGGTCACCCCGCCCCCCCCGATTGCATGAGGCCCCTTTTTCGCCGTCGCCAGAAGATCTTCCGCCGACAATACCATGCAGACCTCGCCAGTCCCCAGAATGGTACTGCCCGACACATTGGGGACACGTCGCAAAATGGATGCGCAAGGTTTCAGCACCAGTTTTTGCTGATCAACCAATTCATCGACCAATACGCCAAGAGATTCCCCATCCACCGTCAAAAAGACACAGGGGCGATGGCGTATCTCCGGGTGCCCAGATAGTGTGTCGGGAAGCCCAAGCAATCGTTCCAAGCTGGTGACGGCGACGGGCTTGTCATCCAGTTCCAGAGTGTCCCGCCCATCCAACTGAAAGATACTGTCCAACTGGACGCGACGGACCAGTTGCACCGACTCCATGGGAATGACGAAACGGTGCTGTCCCAAGGCAACGATAAATACAGCCGTCGAAGAGAGTACATTGGGAATGGAAAGAATAAAACGACACCCATGGCCTGGCTGATTGATGAGACGCAATTGACCGTTGAGTTGTTCCACATGCGCACGGACCACATTCATCCCAATGCCCCGCCCGGAAATATCGGTAATACACTTGGCCGTAGTAAAACCCGGAGTGCATAAGATGGTGATCAGCCGCGTGTCGGACAACGCCGGGGTATCGTCCTCGTGCAGCAGATTCTCCTCTTTGGCTTTTGCATAAATCGCTTCTGTATTCAGCCCTTTCCCATCATCGGCAACCTCAATCTCCACTCTGTCGGTAAAGCTTCGACCTTTAAGCCAAAGTGTCGCCTGGGGGGGCTTGCCGGCTGTCTGACGCTCTCCAGGCGTCTCCAATCCGTGATCCAGGGCATTACGGACCAAGTGCGTCAATGGATCTTTCAAGGTTTCAACAATGTGCTTATCAACCGTGGTTTCCATCCCCTCCTGCATCAACCGGACCTCCTTGCCCTGTTGCCGGGACATCTCCCGCACCATCCTGGGGAACATACGGAATAAATCGAACAGGGACATGAGACGCAAATCCCATATCCCTTCTTCCAACTCTCCAGCCACCCGTTCCAGCATGGTGCTGTCTTCAAATAATTCCCGACGCAACCCCTCCAATCCCCGATCCACACTTTCCAAGGGCCGTTCCGTATCTTCCAGGTTGTGCCGTTGCGCCACCCCCTGCCGTTGCAGCAATCCCCAATGAACGATCAACTCATTGACATCTTCGAGACGCCGCTCAACCCGGTTACGCACCACAAGCAACTCACCAACCTTGCCCAAGAGTCGGTCCAATTTATGGGTATTGACCCGCATGGTCCTAATCCGTTTGACCGATTCGCCCACAACAGCACCACCCTCTGGCGACAGGGATTCCTCAGGCGGCGATTTGGTAACCTCCTCCGCAACCCAAGGTGGGGGATGGGGCGTATGGTCCACCACCGCCGGTGGAACCAAAGGATCCGGTGTGACTTGGGGCACAGGGATGATCGGAGGAGCCGGTTTGGTCGATTGTGGTATCAAACCACGCAACCGATCCATGGCATCCAAAACCGACAGGGTACTTTTTTCCCCAGAAATAGCCGCCTGGATCAAATTTTCAATATCGGTGAGACCACGATTCAGTTTATCCGCCAACGGGCGATTCACGACCATGCGCCCCTCAAAGCAGGGGCGCAGGACCTCCTCGAAGCAATGCACCATTTTTTCAACATCGGCAACCCCAAGCATCCGCGCCGCCCCTTTCAGGCTATGGGCATCCCGCAATAAGCCTTGCAGTGCTTCCGAATCCTGGGGATTCTGCTCCAGTCGCAACAGACCGGACTCCAGATTTTCCAACCGCTCGGTGCTTTCGGAGCGAAAAAGATTGCGCAACTCCCGGTCTTTGATCATGCTCACGGGCCTTCCTCCACCATTCCCTGGCAACGACTAACGGCCATGTTACAAAATGGCCCTGAGTTTGGCTGCCGCCTCGTCCAAAGAACGGATTCCCGCGTTGACCTGAGCCAGACCCGCCTCGTTCTCGCGCGCCCCCTCATTGATGGTATTCATGGCATCCACGACCTGACTGATTGCCAGGGATTGTTGTTTGGCATTCAAGGAAATCTGTTGCGTTCTTTCCAGGCCGTTTTCCATGGCCTCGGCAATTTCATGGAGGACAATGACCGATTTTTCGGCCATTTCAACACCCTTCGTCATGGTTTTGCTCCCTTCATCGGTAATCATGACCGTGGCATTGGTCGCTTTCTGGATTTCACCCACCAAAGCATTGATCCGTTTTGTGGACCATTTGGATTCATCGGCCAACTTACGGGTTTCCAAAGCCAGGACGGAAAATCCTTTGCCATGTTCCCCAGCCCGTACCGCCTCCACGGCGGCATTCATGGCCAACATCTTGGTCTCATTGGCAAAGTCGGATACCAGGCGCGAAATGTCCCGAATCTGATCGGTTTGTTCACTCAGTTCAAGGATATGGGCGGCAATCTGGGAAGCTTTCTCTTTGGTATCGGTCATGCCATCACGCAAAGATTCCAATTGTCCAATGCCCGAGGTCACAAAGTCTCGGGTATTTTCAGCCAGGACTGTCGTTTCGGCGGCATGTTCCGAGGTTTTTCGTGCCGAATTGTCCAGTTCCGCCAGGGTGACATTGGTCTCGTTGACCGAGGAGGCTTGCTGACTGGCCGTCAGCTCCTGCTGCGCCAGCCGACCGCGCAATTGTTCAAGAAACGAAGAGATCGTCTGCGACAATTCCTGGAGACGCGACATGATACCCAGACCAATCCGCCGACTGAAATACCACAATAGCAGAACAATAATCAGGCTAATGATGGCAATTCCCCATTGAATAAAATACAACGGCTGGTAGGCATCATGCCAGGAAACGGTCGTAAATAACACCCACTTCTGGCCTCCAGGGAGAATAATCGGGGAATGTGTGGCCAACATCCTGCGCCCAAGATAATCAATCAACTCTGTGGCCTCATGCTGTACCCCCTGGATCGATTCTTCCACATGGGGAGTCATCCAGGAGAGGAAAGAGGTAACATTGTGGTGTTGCTGTATCTTGTACAAAACGGTTTCGTCTACCCTGTGTTCCTTGAGGGCGTCAATCGCTTTCCTGGGATCATGAATCATGAGGCGGATATTGCTGCGGAAAACGCCATCCGCCCCCACGAGAAAACTTTCCCCGGTCATACCCAAACCAATCTCATGCCAACGTTCTCCATTGAGGGTGATGGCTTCGACTGCGGCAACAGGCAATTGCAACGCCAAGGCACCAACCCTTTGTCCATCCAGGAAAACCGGGGCCACAACAAAACCCACAGGACGGTTAAAGGTCGGTGGATACGGTTCAAAATCGACCAAGAAAACCTTGCCTGGCGTGGTTTGCGCCATCGCTTGCGCAACGGCAGACGACAACATTCTTCCAGCGTAAGGCCCCGTCTTAAGATTGAGACCAAAATCAAGTTCTTTTTGTATGGTATAGACGACTCTGAATTCTTTCGGTTCAATCAAGAGCATGTCATAAAAACCAGACCGCTGCTGACAATTACGTAGAAGGGGGTGATAACGCCGATGGGCTGCGCCATAGGGACCGTCATTGGAATCACCGTCCAGTTTGTCCCGGCTGCCGATGGGATGGGGATTTTCGCCAATATAGCGTGATTGCATCAGCAACCCTGTGCGGCTGCGTGGCCAGAATTGGTTGACGGCATCCTCTGGTGCCATCTGTGTACGAAGCCCCAGTTCGTGGTATCGCGCCCGCAACTGATTCGTATGTGCTTCTTTTTCTCGATCGAATTTGTCACCCAACTCCGCTTCGATCCCATTAACCGCTTGGGCAAAGTCCACCAAAGATTGTGCGACGAGTTGATTTTCGCCGACGATCATGGCCTGATTGGAAATCATGGAGAATAACCCTTCCAATTCTCTGGCGTTGCCCAGATGGACGGCAGAAAGCTGATGCAAAGCAGCTTTTTCTAACGTGGGGGTCAAAGTGACATAGGTAAACAAATTGATACAGATGGCGGGTAGTAACCCCGCCCATAAGAACCCATGCGTGATGACCCTGGATAGGCTTAATTTTATCTTCATGTCCAAAGAAGGCTCCACGACTGCAAGTGTATGGGGTGAGTCTCAAGGCGTCTGATCGACGATAAGTTCAGGTGACAACAATAATCTGGCCGGATGGATCACCGACAACACATTTCCCTGCCAGCGTAGTGAGCCAAGCAGATGATGCGCCCCCCCTTCATGAACGGCAGGGAGGAACTGGGTTTCGGCATCCTGATACACCACATCGACCACTTGGTGAACCAAAAATCCCAGGATTTCATCCTCTTGCATTTCCACCAGGACCGCTTTTTCCATAGAATCCGCAATGACGGGAATCGCCAGGAGACTAGAAACGTCCAACAACGTCAACATTTCCCCCCGGCGGCTCATGATGCCGGCGATATGCCCCGGACAACATGGAATGGGGGTTATCCTGGTTGTCGTCACAAATCCACGTACCGTCTCCATGGCCAGAGCCAGCCGGGTTTCGTGCAGGCGTACAATGGCGAAAGCTTGCAGCGTGGTCGTATCCGTCATACGCACAGGGAGCATCAAACGTCGGGCGCGCTCACGAAACACACTGTGATCACGATCGGATGATCCGGGACTGAAACGGCGGGGATGCGGATGTTGACCGTGCGTCAGTTGGCCTTGTCGCTCCATCCCACCAACCTCGGATACGGCCAGCCGGTCCCGCGACGACAACAGGCGTTGATGATCCAAAAGTGCCACCATCCGATCTTCGATGTTGGCCACCCCGCAAAGGGAATGATGCGGTTTGCCCTCGTCACCTCCACCCAGCAGGGTCTGAAGCTCTTTGGATTGTTTGGGTTGCAGAGTAAGAATACCGACAATATGATTGGCCATCACCGCGACATCCAACGCATCATGCACAAGAATGATGATAAGAAAGTCAGAGGTGGTCCATGATCTTTCCGGTGTTCCCGTCCCTGCATCCAAGTCAACAACCGGCACCAGTCGGCCCCGTACATTCACCAGACCGGCAACGTGAATCGGCAAATCCTCCAGGGGGGCAACTTCGGGCAGGCGTGTAATCTGCCGTACCGACTCCGCCTTGAGGCCATAGTATTTGTCTCCAAGCTGGAACACCAAGTATGGCCAGTCGGTCGTCGTCGGGGAAGATAGGAGACTCATTCAGCAACTTTCCTGGAGTATACGTTGGAGTTCATCGACCAATGTTTTCACAGACCACCGCTCCAGGAAACCGATGGAACGATCCTCAGGCTCCCGTAACAATTGATGCAACGCCGATTGCCATTCCCGACAAGCTTCCTGCCGCCTACCCAGTTGTGCCAGGAGATTGCCCAACTCGATCATGGCCAACACATCGCCGGGATCGAGATAAATCGCGATTTGGAAGTGACGGATGGCCTCGTCAAAACGTTGGGAATCGGATAACACTTGGCCCAACAGACCGTGGGGTGCCGATGCGGAAGGATCCATCCGTATCGCCGCCAGACACGCTTCTTCAGCTTGGCTTAGCCTTCCCAGGTTGGCCAACGCCCAGGCCAAAAGGGTCTGAATGGGGGCATTGTCGGGGTAGACCGCCATGGCCGCATCGCCTTCGGCCTGCGCACGGGAATGGTCCCCCTCCGCAATCCGGTGCCGCATCCGATCACAAATTTCTTCGGGCGTTGTTTCCCTATTTTCCGGGGTACGCCGAGGATGGTTTTTGGGAACCGTCACAGGACGCATCGGAACCGACAATCTCACCTTGGCCTGGACCTCAGGCTTTTGAAAAACTTGGCTGTGGGAAAATGTACGCACCACGTAACCACTTTTTTCCATAAACTGCCGCTCGGTTTCACCATGCCCGGTGATCAGATACCCCCCCGGCTTCAGCAAGGCGAACATCGCTTCCAAAATGCGCCGTATGGCCTGGGAAGAAAGATAGATAAACACGTTACGACACACAACAAGGTCAAATCTGGGCTGCCAACCCAATACGTTGGCAGCCTCCATAAGATTGAGTTCCATAAACCCAACCCCATCGGCCAAATGTGGATCGATCCGATACGACCCATCCTCCTCTTTGTAAAAACAAGTCTCCCAAATATCCCGAGGTATGCACCGAAATGACCACGACGGATAACATCCACGTCGCGCCCGTCGTATACAGTCGGGAGCGATGTCGGTACCCAATATCTTGACCTGCCGTAGCACACCCAGTTGATCAGAAAAAAAATTTCTGAGAATCAAATTTCTGAGAATCATGGCCAGCGTATAGGCTTCTTCGCCACTGGCACAACCAGCACTCCACAAGTTCAGCGCACAATCCCCCCCTTGTTTCGACAAAAGTTCCGGCAATAAATAATTTTCAATGACAGATAGTTGATCAGGATCACGAAAAAAATAGCTCTCATGAACCGTCAGTCCCAACAAAAAGTCGGACCACTCCCTCTGTCCTTTGCCCGGATCGCTCAACAGAGACAAATAATCCTCAAGATTGGATAACCCCAGGGCAACCCGACGGTCTTGCAATAAATTCAATACCGTTGGGCGAGAATACGTCAGTTTCAGCCCCGTTTTTCGTTCCAGCAAGGTTTCCAACCGGGACCACCAATCGGACGCAACAACACCTCCAGAGTCATCAGCAAACTTATCATTTCGAGAAATGGTTTGATCACTCATGATCTGTCTGCCGCTTCACTTGCCATGGACGAGACCATCCAGTACTTTGACGACTTGATTCAGGTTTTGTACCCCTTTGTTGATCATGGCGATTCCTGCTGCGTTTTCTCGTGCCGCAACCTTCATTTTGGTCATAGTTTCCAACTGTCGTTTGATCTCTTCTTCTTCGTTGCGTAAATTCAATGTAATTTGCTTGGCATTGGCGGAGGCATTTTCCGCCGATTCCGTGACATGACTGAACGTCGCACTCGTTTCCCGGACGATGGCGAGTCCCTCCTGAGCGGTCACTGTCCCCTCGTGCGATCCTTTGACCGTCCCGGAAGTCACTTGGCGCAATTCCAAAACCAAATTGTTGATACGGTCCGTGGAACGTTTGCTATCTTCGGCCAATTTGCGTATCTCCTCGGCCAATATCGTAAACCCCTTGCCGCTCTCTCCGGCCCGCACCGCCTCAACAGCAGCGTTCATGGCCAAAATTTTTGTTTCCACGGCAAAGTCGGTCACCATGGCACTGATTTCGTCAATCTGGACAAATTTTTCGCTCAAAGAACGAATTTGTTGGGCAATTTCTTCGGAGCCGCGACTGTTGGCATCCATGTTTCCCTGAAGCGTCCACAACCGTTCTTCCCCGACCCTGGCCAATGCCAGAACATTGTCACTCCCAGCCATCGCGGCGTCAGCCTGCTCAACAGAACGCCGCGCCGTATCGAACAATCTTCCCATACCCGCCGTAATCGCCGTCATGGCCTCCGCCTGTGTCTGAGAGATCCGATCCTGTTGAAGGATGGTTGTGGCAATCTCTCCGGCTGAGGCGACCGTTTCCTGGGAAACCATGGTCAGTGTCTTGGTAATGCGTCGGGAGGTCCACCAACTGACCAACACCACCATGATCGTGATGACCAGGGACAATACCACAAAAAATAATTTCAGATTCTGGACCGGTCGCAACACCGAATCCCGATCCCGTTCTGCCACCAATGCCCAAGTTATTTTCCCCACACGTACTGGAGAAAAAGCAACAAAGACTGGATCATGCCGATAGTTAACACTCTCCATGACACCCGATTGTTGTTCCAACGCCGCCTTGACAGCCCGTGTGGTGATGGCCCTTCGACTCGGATCGGCGAAGGAGGTACGCACAGAGTAGTGTTCGGGATCCAGCGTTGAATCGGAACGCATCAAAAAATCGGGACCAACCAGATAGGTTTCACCACCATCACCCTGACCACTGCGTTGTGTCATGATTTTGTTGATAAACGTATCAGACATCTGCAAAACCAGGACAAACGCCAATTTATCTTGGACCAACAACGGACGGGCAAAAAAACTGGCAGGAGTCCCCCCCGTTGCTGCGAAAGGAATCATGTCACTCATCCCCTCCATGCGGTGCGTCACAACGGACTGCACCAAGGTCGCCAGATGGCTTTCCCGGTATTTTGGGTCATCCAACAGGTTGACACCCAGGATATCGTTGGGTTGGGCGGCAAAAAATATCCGCCCCCCCGGTTGAATCATGTATAAATTTTCATATCCCAATCGGTGAATGTAGTGTGTAATGAAATTTTCACCAGCCTCAGTGCCGACAGGATTGATGATCTCGTCCAGGTTGGCTCCCGCCTCTAAACGCCAATCAAGCCCGGGGATGGCCAGCGATACCGCATTGGTCAAACGCACTGTTCCAGTACGATCCTCCACAACATACCGGCGCGATGGCATCTCGGCGGTTTTTGCACCCTCACGAACCACGTTGGCCACGCCGACCACGCCGGAAAGATGATCCCTGGAATCAGAGTCCAAACGCGGCAAAGGACCGCCGGGCGTCAAAAACGATACCCGACCACTCCGTCCCATACCTGAGGACGTTTGGACAATATCATGTATAGGAGCCATGGAAAGGCGCAACGCCAGCACACCGACCACCTCGCCAAAACGGTGTACGGGGGCCGTAATGAAAGCAGATAGATTACCACTGATAGGCAAATAGGGGGCAAAATCTTCGATATGAACCCCTTTTAATCCCGCAACGAACGCCACCTTCAAAGGGGTCTGATCCAGAGGCTCCCGATAAACGTTCCCCCCCATTTCGCTTCTCTGGGCGGCACTGTAGACAACGTTGCCATCGTTGTCCAAAAGCAGTACGTCGGCGAAATCGCGTTCTTTGCGGTACTGGTCAATCTCGACAGCGTACCGATCCACGACCGCTTTCCATGCAACCCCGTTCGTCTGGTTTCCTTCGACTTTGAACGCCCCGGTAAACTGCTCCATCGCCTGAGAAAGAGATTCGCTACGAGAAAACACCTTCGCATCGTCAAGCCGTTCCCTAAAAAAAAACTCTGTATAATCTTTTTTATGATCGACAATGCTTTGTAAACGCGCACTGGCCTCATTTTGCAACAGTTGAACGACATCCATCAATGAATCGGAATCCTGCTTGCGTTCCAGAAAAAAATTTTCAATATGCGATTTTTTCAGATCACGAATGCTTTGCAAATGCTCCAATTCACTCTGACGCAACGCTTTGGTTCCCTGGTAAGTGGTCATAAGCCCCATCAAAAAAACGGGCAACAGTCCAATGGCCAGAGAGACCAATAACAGCTTTTTCCGTAGCGAAAGACGAAGAATCACAACATCTCCCTAGAGCCGGAAGGCCTCCATGTGACGTGAAAAGATTTTAAGCCATATTGAAGAACGCTCACATCCTGGTCGGCGACCAGGACACTTTGTGTACCTGAATATCAGCGTAGCGCGACCAATCATGCCGTTTCTGTTGTTCATCGCGCAAAAGTTTTGGAAACCCAGGTTGCGACGCCGAAGTCCAACGCCCCTCGGATTGCAACTCCTTGATAGCCAAGTCGAGAAAGCCTCCCTGGGTCCATTCGTCCACATAGGTATCGGGATTCCGGGTGCGATCATTTTTCAACTGGCCAATGGTACGCCACATCCTGGCGCACCCCTTGATATGCGCACGCACCTCCGGGGTCATGCGTCCATCCCAGATCATCATATCCAGACTAGAGCGGATTACCGAGGGTGGCACCTCTGGAATGTCGCTCCAGATATGGTAGGCTGCCAAATCAGGATTATGCGTCAATAAGTCGCGACTCTCCTCCTCCGACTTCAGATAACCGGCAAGGATATCGGGCCGTTCTCTGAGCCAGTCTCGAAGGGCCAGAGTGGCACCCACCACCCGAAACGTATGCTGGACCGCATCTTTATTGGTTGTGCTACAGGTACAGGGCATTTCCAATCCTGTCACCCAGCGTTTGGCCAGTTTACGGTATTCCATCCACGACGGATAAGGTTCCCAGAGGGTACCACCCCACAGAATATCTTGTTTGAGTTGGCCCATCTGCAACTCGATGGAGCGATCACGCATCTCCAGCGTGACCCCGTTCTGTTCCGCCCAGGTCAACAATTGTCGATGCGAGTAGGAACCAAAGGGTGTCCCGAACGGTTTGCCCTTCAGATCCATCGGTGATGTGACCTTCCCCGCGTCCAATAGATTATTACGCACAACGATTGCCCCGGTCTCGCCGCTATCATAGCCGGTTGCCGCAACCATGTCGCACGCCACAAGGTCTCCAGACTTGAGCGCGGGAGTTTCCGCCATATAACCGAACTGGTTGATTCCCGCATTCATATTATTGTTGATCAAAGGTCCAGAAAGGGCACGAAACCAAAGAACCCGACTCCCTTTGGGGAGATATTTCGCCCAGAGTTCCACCTGCTTATTGACGGTTGAGGTCCAATAGGGGGTACAGTAGGGTTGATACCCGACCGTCAGCGTCACCGGATCTCCAATCCGTCCAAATTTTCCCGTTGGTTCGCCAAGACGGGCCGCCAATTCCAGCCACTCTTTGGCCACCCCTGTTTCCGATTGCGCCATGGCGCGTCCGCCAACCGGATTGGGCAGCATCCCCAAAACGGTGGGCAAAACAATACCCGCTGTCAGTGATGATTTCAGAAAATGTCGGCGCGTGCATGTGTTGTACAGTTCCATAAGGATCTATTCACTCTTGATTGGCACCGGGATTAAAAAACCAATACCTGTTTTTTCCGGCATTTTTTGCGACATACATAGCCATATCGGCATTTTTCAACAAACGTTCCTTATCCCCGCCATCGTTGGGGTACAAGGTAATGCCGATACTCCCGGAGATCTGGGCTTGGTTTTCTTTCAGCCAGAAAGGTTTTGCCAATGTATCCAAAATTTTTCTGGCGACCAGCTTGGTCCCATCGGGGGTAATATCGTAGAGGATGGCTGTAAACTCATCGCCCCCCAGGCGTCCCAGGGTATCCGTGGTACGAATGCAGCGTTTCATCCGTTGGGCACACTCTTGGAGGAGCAAATCACCCGCATCATGACCCAGGGTATCGTTGACCCATTTAAACCGGTCAAGATCAATGAACAGCAGAGAAAAAGAGACCGATTGACGGTGGGCCAAAGAGATACTTTCGTCAAGGTGTTGTATAAAAAGATTGCGATTGGGCAAATCGGTCAGGAGATCATAATGGGCTTGGTAACGAATCCGTTCTTCTTCATGTTTGCGCTGGGTGATATCACGCATGACGCTGGCAATCAGTGTTTTTCCCTCTTCGCTCCAAGAATTGATGGATATTTCCATGGGAACTTGCTGGCCATCCTTGCGTAATCCCTGCCATTCACGGATGTCACCTTTCTGCAAGCTTCCTGTGGATAGCAATTCTTTGAAGCTTTCTTTGAATGCGGTACTGAATGAGTGTGGAAAGAGGCGGTCAACTTGTCGGCCTATCACCTCGTCTCGATCATATCCAAATAACGTTACGGCTCCCTGGTTCCAAAAACGGATGATTCCGTCAAGGTCTGACGCAACGACAGCCTCCTGGATGGACTGGGTGACGATCCGAAACTGGAGTTCTTTTTCCTTAAGGATTTGGTGAGATTTTCTATTTTTCAACAGGTTGTAGTGGGATCTAGCGTGGTAGCGGAGCCTAGCCAACAATTCAACCTTTTCCGGTAATTTAACAAGATAGTCGTTGGCTCCCATTTCAAAGGCTTTGGCTTTGAAATAGGATTCCTCATGGGAGGAGAGCATGATGATGGGTGTATCGGCGAAATCGGGGTGCTGCCGAAATCGTTCGAGAAGGGTCAAACCATCCACCCCTGGCATCACAAGGTCCAAAAGTATGACCGCTGGATCGACCTCTTTAGCTTTCGGCAGGGCGTCCAGGGGGGTATTGGTAGCATGCAGGATCAGATCGTTTCGAGCATCTTCCGAAAAGATTTTGTTCAGGACATAGCCAGTGATCTCCTGGTCGTCTACCAGAAGGACAGGGACACACTCAAGAGTAAAGTTCATAGTATATTTATTGTTATGATCACATCAAGACGGTTCCGTGCGCATCTGCCCGAGGGTATTGCACAGTAAAAAATGCCGCATATAAGCAACACGCAAGCATTATATCCTCTTCGCTTCACGGGATCAACTTTAAGAGATTTTGTTGCAGGGCAATTGCATTTGGGATCCCTTGACATTAGGGCGTATGGATATCCGATAGCTTGGGATAACCCTAGAAAATTATTAAAAGAAAAAAGGGGTCTGGGGGATTGCCCCCAGGGTTT
>JADGCQ010000140.1 GCA_015228925.1 Magnetococcales bacterium
GCAAAGTCAAAAGCAAAGTCAAAACCCTGGGGGCAATCCCCCAGACCCCTTTTTTTTTTTAATCATTTTATCAACGCACAAGAATGAAAAACCCCTCCTGACCTCTCTGTATGTTGAGAAGCATTTCCCGCCTGTTTTTTTTGACGACCGCCGCCAATTCTTCAAACGACCGGACCAGTTGACGATTGACCGATAAAATCAAATCGCCCTCGCGCAATCCCGCCTGCCACGCGGTGGAGTTGGGTTGCACGCTGATGACCATGATCGGCTGATTGGGTTCACCATCTTCCAGCTTTTCCAGGACGGATCCCTGAAAACGGGAATCAAGATGTTCCCCATCGATCCGTTTGGTGCGGGGTTCGGTGACCTCGATGGTGACCTTGCGGTGTTTGCCATCGCGCAAAAACTCGACGGGGATCCGTTCTCCCACCATAGATAGCCCGATCAGATTACGCAAACTGGCCGAATTTTGGATCGGACGACCATTGGCCGATAATACCACATCTCCAGAGTGCAATCCCGCCTTGTCGGCAGCCGATCCCGGGATAATTTGGGTGACCACGGCCCCCTGGCGTTGCGTGATATCAAAGGCACTGGCAAGTTCTTTGGTAAGATCCTGGGTTTTGATTCCCAACAGTCCGCGTCGTACTTCGCCATATTGCACCAGTTGCACGATGATGCGCTGGGCCATGTTGACGGGGATGGCGAAACCGATGCCGACATTACCCCCCCCCTGGGCAAGAATGGCGGTGTTGATGCCGATCAGTTCTCCGGCCAAATTGACCAGTGCCCCCCCGGAGTTGCCGGGGTTGATGGAGGCATCGGTCTGGATAAAATCTTCGTAACCTTCAATGCCCAACCCTTTGCGTCCCAGGGCACTGATGATGCCGGAGGTGACTGTTTGTCCCAGACCGAACGGATTGCCGATGGCAACGACAAAATCGCCGACGCGCAAGGTGTCGGAATTTCCCAAGGGGACCGCTTTAAGACCTTGAGATGGAATTTGGATCAGGCCAACATCGGTTTCCTGGTCCATGCCGACCCGTTTTCCCTGAACGGTCCGGCCATCTCCCAGGGTCACCGAGATGGAATCGGCTTTGTTGATGACGTGATAATTGGTGATGACCAACCCTTTGGCGGCATCGACAATCACCCCGGAACCCAAACTTTGCTGCATCTTTTCCCGTTCCATTTGCGGCAGGTTGAAAAACCGACTAAAAAAAGGATCGCTCAGCAGAGGATTTTCCACCATGCGGATGCGGGTAGCGGTGGTGATGTTGACGACGGCGGGGACGACCCGCTCCACCATGTCCGCCAGAGATGGCAACGGTTGTCCCTGGACAGCGACAGGGAGGGCGGCCCGTGTGGGGGGGATGGTACTCCATCCCAGTCCCAGGAGCATAAACACGATGAGCAGCCATTGTTTGGGCATGGGTCATTGCTCCCGAATGGGGGTTAACCGTCCATCGCGACGCCAGGCCAGATAATCGTGCAACAACAGGTCATGATCGAAGGCGAGCGTGTCGCGATGGGGGAGTTGATCGATTTGAAGGATGATCGCACTTTTGGCATCATCCTGAGCGATGGGTTGACCATGAGCTTGGGCGACATAGAGGGCGGTGACGGTATGAAATCGCGGATCGCGGTCGGGGGCGGAATAAAGGCCCAACAGTGTGATTAAAGTGACCGATAACCCGGTCTCTTCCAAGGCTTCTCGTTTGGCTGCCTGTTCCACCCGTTCACCCACATCGACGAATCCGCCGGGGATGGCCCAGCCATGGGGGGGATTTTTCCGCTCGATCAACACGATGGGGCGATGTTCATAATCGAGCAATTCGATGATGATGTCGGCGGTGATGTGAGGTGTTTTTACGGTTCTCATGCGCACATTCCCTGGTGATGGGGCGATAGATGAGTGGATGGAATGACCGTCAGATGGGCGTCAAAAACCTTGGCGAACGTGGCAAGCAAACACCCTTCCAATGTGGCTGCGGATACTTCAACCCCCAGATGCGCCAGGGATGTGACTCTGCGCCCTTGGAGGCCACAGGGGATGATCCCCGAAAAATGGTTCAAATCGCACCGATGGTTCAGGGCGAACCCATGATAAGTGATTCCCCGCCGAATGCGAACCCCCAGAGCGGCTATTTTTTCTCCATCCACCCACACGCCAGGGTTGGCCTGTTCTCGGGTTCCTTGAATACCGAAGCAGGATAATGTCCCGATCACCGTTTCTTCCAGGCGGCGGACATGATCCAATACACGCCCGGTATTGGGCCTGAGATCGCGGATGACGTAGGCGACCACCTGTCCCGGTCCATGATAGGTGGTCCGGCCACCACGATCAGTATCTAGGACTTGAATATTGTTTCTTTTGGGGAAATCGGTATCGATCATCTCTTCGGCCTTGCCCGACCGGCCTACCGTATAGACCGGTGGATGTTCCAACAAGATCAGCAGATTGGGACCGCCGTGGGCAATCAGGGTTTCCACCCGCTGTTGCTGCATGATCAGGGCCTGGGAATAATCGACCCGGCCTGGGCGCAACAGGTCGTAGGGATGGGTTCCCAGATGGATTCCCGGACGGGTGATTTCAGGAGGTTGGACCATGGAAGAGGTGTTCGGCATGAAAGGATGACCGTGCCAGGGGGTGGCTGGCGACGCGATGAAAACCCAATTCTTTGGCGGTTTGACCCATCCGGTCAAACTCTTCCGGGGATACATAACGCGCTACAGGCAGGTGGGTTGGACTGGGACGGAGGTATTGACCGATGGTGAGCAGGGTGACGCCGCTGGAACGCAAATCGCGGAGGGTTTGGGTCACTTCATCAGGTTCTTCCCCCAACCCCATCATGATACCCGATTTGATGGCCCCCTGGGTGTGGGAGGATGCCCATGCTAATAGCTTCATGACCATGGCATAATCGGAAGCGGGTCGGACCTTGGGGTAGAGCCGGGAGACGGTTTCCACGTTCAGGTTGAAAACATCGGGGAGGGCGGCCAATACCAGGTCAAGATTTTGGGTGTTGCCTTGAAAATCGGGGGTCAGAACTTCGATGGTCGGTGGTGCGGCGGTGGTGCGCAGGGCGGTGATGCAGGCGGCAAATTGGGTGGCACCGCCGTCGGGAAGGTCATCGCGGTTGACCGAGGTGATGACGACATGTTTTAATTTCAAAGCGGTGGCGGCCTTGGCCAGGCGGATGGGTTCTTGATGATCGACGGGCTGGGGGCGTCCCGTGGTCACATCGCAAAAACCGCAACGGCGGGTGCAGATGTTCCCCAAAATCATGAAGGCGGCTTCGCCATCGCTCCAGCACTGACCCCGGTTGGGGCAGGAGGCCGATTGGCAGACGGTATGGAGCTTGAGGTCTTTGAGCAAACGTTCCACCCCCAGGCATTCCCGGGATAGCGGGGCTTTGACCTTGAGCCATCGGGGTTTGGGTTGCAGGGGGATGACCGATTCCGATTTGCCGGTTTTTCCCGGGATCATCGTGGTATCTCCGCACCGATACTGCCGAAAAATTTTTTCCGAATTTTGGCGTTGAAGGTTTCCCATTTCATTTTGGACAATTCTTCATCTTCGGATCCCGATAAAAATCCCAGGGGAATTTCAAAACCACCCGCAGAGGCTTTGCCGCCGCCATAGAAGGCCCCGGTGGCGGCCCGTCCCAGCCCTTCCTTGATGAATTCGTCGGGATTCAAGGCCGATTTGGTCGTCCGCAAAGAGCCGCTGATGACCTCTTCACCGGTGGCATGGGTGACGATACCGAAGACGATGGCGGTATGGACCGTCTCTTCGGTCAGGAGAAAGTCGGCGGCCTGGGGTATGGAATCCCGGTCGCTGGCCCGGAGATAACCGACCCCTGAGATGCAAAAACCTTCGCGGATTTCTCGGGTTTCCAAGGCCATGCGAATGACTTCCATCCCTCTGTGGCTGCGTTGTTGATGCAAAATATCCACCAGCATGTCATTGTCGAAGAAGGGTTGCAGATGGGCGGCAGCGAGAAAATCCATGGGTTGGGCCTGGATCATGGAATTGGTTTCGCTGAGTATGCCATGCAGGAGTGCGGTGGCAAGGTGTTTATGTTTGAGATTGGATGCGGCCAGGTTCATGGCCCCCAGGGCCAGATAACTGGTCATGATGGAGGCGCAGGCACCCACCGGGCGGATATCGACAAACAGCGGTTGCAAACGATCTTGTTGCGCATGATGGTCGATGATCGCCAGGACGGGAACCCCGTTTTTTTCCAGGCGATCGACCAGATTGGTCGTTGTCCCCTGGTTATCGACAAAGACCGACCCCTGGTAACGGTTTTTGTCCAAAGGTTGATCCGAGGGGATGGCGGTGAGACCGATTTTGAGAAGATTGACCAGGGCGAGATTTTCTTGATGACTGATGCGGCCACCATAGATCAAGTCGGTCTCGATTCCCATGGCCGCGACGATCTGCCGGTAGGCCCAGGCGCAGGAGATGGCATCGGGATCGGGAAAGTCCTGCATGACCACGGCGTGTCGTTCCCCCTTGCGACTTTCAAGCATCTGGAGAAATTGTTTGAGTTTATTTTGATCATCTTCACCGTCAAAATCCATGGAGCCACCTCGCTGGCAAATGGAAGGGGTACACAATACCCGCGATTACTCTATCCCCTAAAAACATCCTCCAACGACTGGGCGTTGAGAAGCCGATCAGTCCAGGTTTCGATTTCCTCCAGGGAGGCACTTTTTAATTTTTCTTCAAGATGGGCGGGAAGATCCGCGCCAAATTTTCCCTGAAGAAGACGTCGGAAAATATGAACCTCACCTTCCTTTCTCCCGTCTTTCCGTCCTTCCTTCCGTCCTTTTTGAAGAACCATCTGCGCCCACTTCGGATTTGTGTTTTCAATAACGCTTTGCGCAAATTGTGACATCATGTTTTCTTCCTCCTTAGGGTATACCCGCCGAATAATCTCCCGTACATCTTTTTCATCGTAACGCCGGTAGGTTTCCACCACATACCGCATAATGAGCATGAAGTCATCGACGGAAACTTCCGTCAGAAGTTCAACGAAAAAATCCTTGATTTCAAGTTGCTTTCCGTCCCTTGTTGCATATTTGGCAGCCAATAGCCAAGCTCGCAACCGAGGCGATCTGGACAACACCCGATCTTCAATTTTGCCAAGATCCATGACAGCAAAGCGAAGGTTGAGAAGCCATGGCCTCCAACCTTTTTCCGCATCGACCAACGACAAAAATTCATCAGGAATATGCCATTCTGATGCGCCATGATAAAAGACAAAAGGGACGATAGGTGGCAGCATCTCCCAATTGGGATTTTCACGTTCCCACTGTTTCCACCACGCAACCGTGTATTTGACAACTTGCCAGCCTGTCCGACGGTCTGGAAAGCTTTTATGCTCGATCAGAACGTATAAAAGGGCTGGCCGACCTGTGATTGTCTTTGCCTGAAAAAGCCGATCTGTCAGATGGATACGCAGTTCCTCATCAACAAAAGATCCATCCACCAAAATCGGGGGTTCCGGTGACAACAACTCGGCTATCTCCTTGGGTAGCCGCTCGCGCAGCAGAACCCCAGCTTTGACCGGGTCAGAAAGCAGAATCTTTACAAATCGATCATGTGGTTGGGTAATATCTGTCATAATTAGGACACTTTATCCGTGTATTGGTTGACAATCCAGGGAAATTTGTTTCCTTGGGATTTCAAGAGGAGGAAACAGAAAAAACAGCTTGTGATCGTTCTTGATGTGAATTGTTGGATGATGTTTCATGGCGGGGTTTTCGGTGTGCTGCAAAAGGTGTTAAGAATAGGCAGGCTGCGCTGTGGGAATCGACTGACTGAATTATTTGTCCTTGCCATTATGGCATGGCGTGTGCGTCCTGTTGCTCCCTGGGCGGTTAAGATGGTGCTGGTTAACAGCAAATTTTTTGTTCAGATCCTCACTGGTAAAGGAAAGAGAGAAGCCATGGCGGATGTCCAAGCACGGGTCAAGTTGATCGAAGGGATTCAACTGTTGGGAGAATCGGGTTCGGGTCATACGGTGGTTATGGATGCCCACGAATCTTTTGGGGGTCGGGATATGGGCATTCGTCCCATGGAATTGATCCTCCTCGGGCTTGGCGGTTGCGCGAGCATCGATGTTATCTCCATATTGAGAAAAGGTCGGCACGATGTTCGGGATTGTGTGGCGACCCTCCAGGCGACGCGGGCACCAACCGATCCCAAGGTGTTTACGGCGATCACCATCCATTTTGTCGTGACGGGTAAAGCCATTCCTGAGAAGGCGGTGGCCCGAGCCATTGAGCTTTCCGAAGAAACCTACTGCTCGGCTTCGGCCATGCTTGGCAAAACCGCCAACATTCAATCGACCTTTGAAATCAGGGAGGCATGACCATGGCTTGTTTAAAGCGGACAATGATCTTTTTATGCATGGTTTTTAGCATCACCATCGGCCATGTGGATGCTGCGGCCATCGATCCCCAGCCGGTCGTTGATTATACCCCCATCGTACCACCCGTTCCCGTTCCGGTGGGCAAACCGGAGGTGGTGGAGGTCTTTAACTTTAAATGTCCCCACTGTTATGATCTGCACCCCCACATCGTGGCTTGGTTGAAAAGCAATGGGGATCGCTATCAATATCGGTCGTTGCCGGTTTATTGGGGACGTCAGACCGATATGCCGTTGCGTGCTTTTTTTGCTGCCGAATTTTTGGGTCGTGGTCCGCAGATGAAAGACGCCCTTTTCAAGGCCCATTTTGATAATAATCTGAACATTGAAAATATCAACGAAATTGGTTTCATTGCCGAAGAGGCGGGGTTGGATGCGGAAAAGTTTAAAAGTCAGTTACAATCCTTTGGTGTCTCAACCAAAGTCACCCAGGCATTGAGTCTTCAAAAAGCCTACGGTGTTACCGGAACCCCGACGATGGTGGTCAATGGCAAGTATCAGGTCTCCTTCGGTCACCATGCCAAGGGTGATCCCAAGCGTTTCTTGGCGATCATTGAGGCTTTGGCGTTGAAGTGAGGGTTCTTGTCGCTATCAAGGAAGTGAGCGATCCTGCCGTTCCGGTCCATGTGGGCAATGGGGAAAAAAACCTGAACAGAGAGGGGGTGGCGGGTGTCATCAACCCTTTTGATGAAATGGCCTTGGAAGAGGCGGTTCGGTTGCGGGAGCAGGGGATTGCTGGGGAGGTGGTGGCGGTCGCTTTTGGACCACAATCCTGGGAGGGGTCGTTACGAACCGCTTTGGCCATGGGGGCTGACCGGGCCATTTTGATCGTCTCATCCTTGGGTTGTGAACCTTTGGAGGTGGCCAAGGGGTTGAGTGCTTGTGCCAGGGATGAGGCCTGTCATTTGCTCCTGTTGGGTCGTCAGGGTGTGGATCAGGATTGGGGTACGACGGGTCCCATGACTGCGGGAATTCTGGGTTGGCCCCAGGCGACGTTTGTTTCCAAGATGACGGTCACCCGTGGGTTTGTGGATGTGGTGCGTGAGGTGGATGGTGGTCGGCACCATTTAAGATTATCTTTGCCGGCGGTGATTAGTGTTGATTTGGGTTTGAACACGCCGCGTTATGCCAGTTTGCCCAACATCATGAAAGCCCGTGGCCAATCGATTGCGATGCGTCGGCCTCCCGAACCTTCCGCCCCTTCTTGGGACATCGTTTCTCATGCGCCTCCCCCCGTGCGGTCTTCTGGGCGACGGGTGGCTTCGGTGGAAGAATTGGTGGAGCAGTTGGATCGGGCGGGGGTTTTGCCATGAAAGTTTTGGTGATTGCCAGTGACCGCCTTGGGAGTCCTTCCCCACTGACAGCCAGGGCGGTGACGGCGGGAACCCAGTTGGGGCGGGTGGATCTTTTGGTGGCGGGGACTCGGAGTCAGGAAAAAGCGGAGGCGGGGTGTTGTCTGCACGGGGTTGAAGCGGTATTGCAGGTGACGCATGGACCCCATTTTCCCCCATCGACGGAAAATTTGGCCCGGATTATTGCGGGGTTGGCGCAGGATTATCGTTGGATTGTTGCGGTTCATGATACGTTTGGTGCCGATGTGATGGGGCGTGTCGGGGGACTTTTGGAAACTTCTCCGATCACTCAGGTCAATGGCATTCTCGATTCCGGCACGGTGACGCGGCCTGTGCAGGCTGGGCAGGCGGTTGCCCGGGTGGTGATGAAGAAATTTCCTGCCTTGTTGACGGTTCGTCCCACGGTGTTTGCCCCTGCCGCAAAGACTGAAAATTTGGCTCCTGTTCGTTATTTGGCACTCCCGGAGGGGGTTCTTTCGGGGGAGCATCATGGTTTTTACCCATCGCTGAGTCAACGGCCCGACTTGAACCAAGCGGCCATTATTGTTGCGGGGGGGCAGGGGTTGGAATCGGCGCGTAGTTTTGAGACGGTGGCGGTGTTGGCTGATTTATTGGGGGGTGCGGTTGGGGCAACGCGCGGTGCGGTGGATGCGGGGTTGGTGCCACCGGATCTTCAGATTGGACAGACGGGACGGGTGGTTGCCCCGGATCTTTATATTGGCTTGGGTATTTCGGGGGCGATTCAGCACTTGGCGGGGATCAAGGATTCTGGGATGATTGTGGCCATCAATCATGATCCTGGGGCACCGTTGCATGCCGTTGCCGATTTTTCTTTAGTTGCGGATTTATTTACGGCGGCTTCAAGGTTGGGTGAGATCATGATGGCTCGGAAAAATAAATGATTGAAATTATTAAAAGAAAAAAGGGGTCTGGGGGATTGCCCCCAGGGTTTTG
>JADGCQ010000141.1 GCA_015228925.1 Magnetococcales bacterium
AAAGGGTACTCTCCAAGGATATTATTGTGGTGCCGCTTTTTTCATCAGGATACTGCCATCCATGGTGTTGAAGATGACCTTCCGACTTTGTGTGCCACCGACATCGGAAGCGGCGATGGGAACCCTGGCTTTGGACAGATAATCGCGGGCGACTTCGATGTTGCGTTCGCCAACATTGAGCAATCCGCTGGAATTTTGGATGACGGCGGCACCACCAAACACCTTGGCGATCAGATTACGCTGCTGACAGCCAATATCCAGCAAATTTTCGATGAGCTTTTCGATAGCGATGTTGCCAAATTTCGGCGAAGGGAGACCATCACCGTTCCACAGGGGAAGTTTGAAATGGTTCATCCCCCCTTTTTTCATGGTACGGTCCCACATGCAGACGGAAATGCAGGATCCCAGTACCGTGGTAATCACATAGTCGCCGTCTTTGGCAAACAAGGCTCCGGGTAAGAGAAAGGGTTTGTTGTCTTTATTGGGACTTTGCATGTTCAGAAAGCCTTGACCTCTTCATCATCGAAGAAAAACTCATTGCCGTCTACAGAGAAGGCATCGGCTTCCATATTGGTTTCGACCTCGGGGATTGAAACGGAGAAGATGGTACCCTTGCCTTTGGCGACGGAATCGACGGTAATGTTTCCTTCCATCATCTCGACCAAGGCCTGGACGATGCTTAACCCAAGGCCATGACCTTTATGGCTTTTGCGTACCCCCGATTCAATTTGGACAAAACGGTCGAAGATGACATGGATCTTTTCGGGGTCGATGCCAGGTCCGGTATCTCGGACGGTGAGGTTGAGGCGACCATCGAGAATGACCGCTGTGATTTCTATGCGCCCGTTTTCATGGTTGAATTCCACGGCGTTTGACAGAAGATTGGTGATGATGAGGCTGAGTTTCTCGGTGTCTGTTTTAAAGAGAAGCCGTTCATCGGTATTCGTTTTTTCGTGGAATCGGACGGTGATTTTTTTATCGTCGATGAGGTGACGGAAAGAATCGATGGCATCGCGGATCAGGGTGATGACATCGGTTAGGGAGATTTGCAGTTGGGTTTCACCCGATTCCATCTCGGCGGCGGCGAAAATATTGCGGAGTTGAAAGTCCAGGCTGAAGGCTTCGGTATGGATGGATGTGGCGATGGCTTGGACCATCTCTGGGGGAATGCCGCCCGTTTTCAACTGTTCCGACAGGCCAAGAATGGAGGTAAGTGGGTTGTTGATTTCATTCTTCATATGAGAAATGAAATTGCTTTTGATTTGCTCGGAAGTTTGGAGTTTTTTATTCACTTCTTCGAGCTTGCTGGTCACCATTTTGACGTCATAGAGCGCCTGTTTGGTGGCATCGAATCGTTTTTTGAGTTCCAGGATGAGTTGCTCGTCCGACAGTCTGGCCATGGTAATAGGCTCCCCTTGTTGACCCTCTTTGATTCCATGGTCGTCATGTTACCTGAGGCGGGTGTTACATTCCATGGATGATTTTTCAGTTGAAACTGTGTGTCGCTATTGGTTATTCTTCCGGTGTTCTTGTAAACACTTTTCGTCAGGTGTACGAATGATAAATGTAGATAGGATCATATCGGGGGGGCAGACGGGGGTAGACCGGGCGGCGTTGGATTTTGCCCTGGCCCGGAGGATAGAAGCGGGAGGGTGGTGTCCCAAGGGGCGGAAGGCGGAGGATGGTTCGATTCCCGTGTATTATCCTCTGTTGGAAACGCATCGCTCCGACTACCCCTATCGCACGCTGTTAAACATCATGGATTCCGACGGCACCTTGATCCTTTTTCGGGGACAACTGCGGGGGGGGAGTGCGTTGACGTGGCGGAGTGCCCTACAATTGAAGTTGCCTTGCTTGTTGGTGGATCTGCATGGAGATTGGAACCTTCAGGATATCGCCCACTGGTTGGAGCAAAACGCAGTGAGAATCCTCAATGTTGCCGGCCCCAGGGAGAGTGAAAACAGGGGGATTCACAGGACAGCCCTGGCGTTCCTCCAACGGTTGTGGGACGCTTGATCATCGCGTTTTTTCAGAGTCGGGCGTCGTGTGTGGTGTTCATCGGCAGTATGATGCGAAACCCCCTTGTTTTGTGGCTGTTGTTCCAGTAAGGTTCCCGTCTTCGGTGTTGGCCAATCGTGAACTTTGTCAATCGACGGGAGTGGCGCATGGAAAAAGCCTCGGCAGCGGAAGTATCGGGTTCCTACTCCGCCAGGGAGAAACACGCCGAGTTGACTTGCCGCCTGGAGCCGGAAGAATCCTATCCCGATGTCCCGGAATACCTGAAACAAACCTATTGGTGGGCTTATCTGCACCCCGTCGGCGTCCGCTTCTTTGAACGACAGTGGATTGTCAATTTTATTCTCTGGGGAAATTTTGCCAAACTTCGGGATGAGGTGCTTTCCGAGTTGGGCGCATCCATCTCCGGTCGTATTTTGCAGGTCGCCTGCGTCTATGGCGATTTTACCCCCAGCGTCGCCGCCAGGCTGGCACCCGACAGCCGCTTCGATGTCGTGGATGTCGCTCAGGTTCAGTTGGAAAATGTCTCAAAAAAAATAAAAAATCATGAAAATGTGATCCTCCATCGGCAAGATTCCACCCGGTTGGAGTTTGAGGATAATGTGTTTGATCAGGTGGTCGTGTTTTTTCTGCTCCATGAACAACCTTTGGAGGTCCGTCGGGAGACGGTGCGCGAAGCGATCCGTGTGGTGAAACCGGGGGGAAAGGTGATCTTTACCGATTATCACCGGCCCAATATCTTGAACCCGTTTCGTTATATCATGGTTCCCGTCCTGATGACGCTCGAACCGTTTGCCATGGACATGTGGAATAACGAGATCACCGATTGGATTCCCAAAGAAGTGACCGTGCGGTCGGTACAGAAAACGGAATTCTTTGGCGGTCTTTACCAAAAGGTGGTCGTTACCCGGTAGCGCAAAGGAGGCATTCGATGGCGAAAACCGCATGTGTGTACGTGGGCAAGGAGATCGGAGAGTACGGTTTCGGCGGCGGACACCCGTTTGGTCCCCATCGGATGGATGCCTTTTGGTCCGAAGCAAAAACTCAGGGACTTGACAAGCGTGCCTTGGTGAAAAGCCCGGTTTTGGCTGGCCGGGATCTCCTGGAAAAATTTCATACCCGTGATTATTGCAATTTGGTGGAGGAGCGGTCCCGGACTGGAGAGGGGTACCTCGATTATGGCGATACTCCGGCATTTCCGGGTATCTTCGAGGCGGCGTCCTATGTGGTGGGGTGTACCGTGGATGCCACGCGGAGGATTATGGCGGGAGAGTTTGCCAGTGCGTTCATTCCCATCGCCGGACTTCATCACGCCCGGCGTGAGCGGGCCGGGGGGTTTTGTGTCTTCAATGACGTGGGGGTGGCCATCCATTGTTTGCGGGATGAATTTGGGATCAAGAGAATCGCCTACGTGGACATTGATGCCCACCATGGCGATGGGGTTTTTTACGGGTTTGAATCGGATCCTGATGTGCTGGTTGTTGACTTGCACCAGGATGGGCGGACCCTCTATCCCGGTACTGGACACGCCTATGAGACGGGAAAAGGGGCGGCTCAAGGGACCAAGTTGAATATCCCCTTGCCTCCTGGAACGGGTGACACCCTTTTCTTTCAACATTGGCCCCAGGTGGCCAAGTTTATCACCGATGCCAAGCCTGAGTTTATCTTTTTTCAATGTGGTGCCGATTCCATTGCCGGCGATCCTATTACCAATATGCGCCTTTCTCCGACGGCACACTATCATGTGGCCCTGCGTCTGATTCAAATCGCCAATACTTTGGGACATGGACGGATCGTCGGTGTGGGGGGTGGTGGGTATAATTCCGCGAATATCGGCCATGGATGGTGTGGCGTTTTGCGTGCTTTCATCGAAAACGCTGAAACTGGGGAATAGGATCCATTGCCGTTGCGATTGTCGGTTTTGCTATGAGCCTGAATTCAGATAAAAGGGTGGATCGTGTGGTGTGGGACGGGGGGTTGTCTGTCGGGATTTTGATGGCTGATCAGGATCATCAGCGGATCATGGACTTGATCAATCGGGTTCTCGATGGGATGCTTGGGGGCCAGTCCGAGGTTGGTCTGTCCGGTTTGTTGGATGACTTGATCGGTTTTGCCAGGGAGCATTTCCGAAGAGAGGAAGAACTCATGCGCACTCATGATTATCCTGAGTTGCAGTCTCATCGTGAAATGCATCGATTTTTGGAAAAAAAAGTATCGGGGTATAAGACGGCATTTTTGGCGGGTGAGGCGGAAGTGGGTTTGGCGGCGGAGTTGATGAAGGACTGGATTGTGCTGCATATCCAGGGGGTGGATAAAAGGTATACCCGTTATCTGAATGCCAGGGGGGTTGTATGAGTTGTGCCATCGGTTTGAACCAGGATTGGGGTATAGGGTTGCGATGATCGATTCTGTGTCAGCGATTGCACCGATGGACCTCCCTGCGGTGGAGGGGGGTATGCCGACCCCTGGGGCGGTTTCCTTGGTGGGGGCGGGTCCGGGCGATCCTGAACTGTTGACTTTGGCCGCCTATCGGGCGGTACGAAGTGCCGATGTCGTCGTCTACGATGCCTTGGTTTCTCCCGAAGTTTTGTCGTTCATTCCAGAGGCAACCCAAAAAATTTATGTGGGAAAGCGGGGGGGCATCCCCTCCATGAGTCAGGGGGAGATCAGTGATCTTTTGGTCAGTCTGGCCAAACGGAAGCTGCGGGTCGTTCGGCTAAAAGGGGGGGATCCTTTTGTTTTTGGCCGTGGTGGTGAGGAGGCCTGCCGTTTATCTGCCGAAGGGATTGTCTTCAATGTTGTCCCGGGATTGACGTCTGGGATCGCGGGACCGGCCTACGCAGGAATTCCGGTGACGCATCGGGATGTCAACGCCCATGTTGCGTTTATCACCGGCCACGAATCGAGGGATCATCAGGGGCAGGACGATGAGACGATCCATGCCAGTCGCATTGATTGGGAGAGTGTTGCCCGGACGTTTCCGGTGATGGTGTTGTATATGTCGATCAAGAACCTGCCCCATGTCACACAACGGCTTATGGCGGCGGGGCGTTCCTCGGATACCCCCATTGCCCTGATCCGTTGGGCGACGACCGCCCGGCAGCAAACATTGGTCTCCTCGCTGGGACGGGTCGTGGCGGATATCAACACGCTCAACATCAAGCCCCCCGCAATCATCGTGATTGGCGATGTTGTGAATTATCGCTCAGAGTTGGCTTGGTTTCAGGATGAGACGCTTGAGCCGATGGGGTGATGTTGCCGGGGGAATTTTCTTGCGGACCCGCCCCTCCACCAAGTGGGTGGGGCGGGTTCCAGACTCACTTAAGCCAAGTGCGATGCTTGAATAAACTTGCGGGTTCCGCTGACCAATGCCCGGGCCAGGGATTCTTGGTGGCTGGATTGACGCAATAACTTTTCCTCCTTGGGGTTGCTGAGGAAGGAGAGTTCAACCAGGACCGAGGGGACATCGGGGGCTTTGAGGACGGCAAACCCCGCTTGTTTGACTTCGTTGTAATGGAGGGTTGTCTGTGGAAGGCTCCCCATCTCCTGGAGCAGATTTTTTCCAAAGATCAACGCCCGGTTGAGTGATGCGCGTTGCGATAGATCCATGAGGATCCCGCGAACTTCGGGATCGGCAACCGTGTTTAAATCGATGCCACCGATCAGGTCGGCGTTGTTTTCTCTTTGGACCAGATTGTTGATGGCCCGATCGGGTGTCGGTTTTCCCCGTTCGGATAGGGCATAAACCGATGCCCCCCGTGCGCCTGCGGTGCGAAAGGCGTCGGCGTGTAAGCTGACAAACAGGTCTGCGGAATGGAGTCGGGCAATGGAAACCCGCTGACGCAAGGAAACAAAATAATCGCCAGTACGGGTCAATTGCGCTTGCAGTCCAGGGATTTGGTTGATTTGCCGTGCCATTTTTTGGGCCACTTGAAAGACGACATCTTTCTCCATGGTCCCGTTGAAACCGACGGCTCCGGGATCTTCGCCACCGTGTCCGGGATCGATGACGATGACGGCATTTCGTGCGGAGCTAGTTTTTTTGACGGGTTCGGGGGTTTTTTCTTCTTCGGCAACGTAATCCTTGCGGAATAGATCTAGGACCAAGCGATGGCTTTTATCGGCGGTCGCTTTGAGGACGAAAGATCTGGGACGGATCTCGGAGGAGAGTTCAAAGACGGTGCGGACCACATTGGGACTGGGGGCACCGGTGCGGATGCGTGTCACAACCGAGTCGGACTGGTTCATCCGTGAGGCGGGGACATCCAGGGAGATATCTTGGAGATCGACGACCAAGCGTTCGGGATTGCTCAACTTGAACAGACTGTATTTGGCGACCTGGTTGGTATCAAACACGATGCGCGTATAGTCGGGTGCGGACCAGACGCGCAGATCCGTGATGCGGTTGGGGCGCACGGAAGCGGATGCGAAACCTGGGGGAAGCACCAGCCCCGCAGCGGAAGAGACGGCGAGGAGCTTTAAAAAATCACGCCTTGGGTGCTGTGGAAAAGTTTCCCGGTTTTCCTTGTCTTGTACCCGATTGGATGAAATCATGATAAGCTTTTCCCTCAGTGCAAACCAAAACCAAGATAAAACGGAGTCAGCAATGTCAACCGTTGATCCAGATGAAATAGCCAAATTCGAGGCCATGGCCGATGAATGGTGGGATCCTGATGGCAAGTTTAAACCATTGCATCAGATCAACCCTCTACGTTTGGACTACATCCAGCACAGTGCCGCTGGCCATTTCAAGGATGGACTGAAAGATCTATCCATCCTCGATATCGGTTGTGGTGGCGGTTTATTGGCGGAAGGACTCTGGCAGCGCGGTGCCAAGGTCGTGGCCATCGACCGCTCCGATACGATTATTTCCGTGGCTCAGACACACCAGCGTCAAACCGGCTCGGACGTTGACTATCGAATGCAATCGACAGGCCAATTGCAGGAGTCGGGAACAGAGTTTTTTGACATGGTGATGGCCATGGAGGTTTTGGAGCATGTTCCCGATGTTCCGGGGTTCATCCGGGAGGCGGCATCGGTCTTGAAACCGGGTGGTTTATTATTTTTTGCCACGTTGAATCGTACTTGGCAATCATGGCTCAAAGCCATTGTGGGTGCGGAGTATATTTTGGGATGGTTGCCACGGGGGACGCATCGGCATGACAAATTTATTCGTCCTTCGGAACTGGAGGCGGATTTACGTCATGCGGGGTTGCGGATGCGTGATGTGACGGGGATGGTTTATTCTCCGTTGTTGCGGGAGTGGCGGCTTGATCGTGACACCAGCGTCAATTTTTTGGGGTTTGCGCTCCGGCCTGACCAGGATGGGTGATGAACAGGCGTTTTTTCAGCTTGCCGTTGGCATCCAGGAGGAGAATTTCGGCGTTATTTTCGGGGGTTGTTGCCCAGATGGCTAGTCCCTGATGGGTGGAAAGGATGGTTTGAATGTGGGTGCCTGCGGTCAGGGTGAGGGTGGTTTCGGGGATGATGGTGGATTGGGCATCGGTGGTGGGGTTTGGGACGGGGTTGGTTTTTTGGGTGACGCGCAGCATGAGCATGGTGAGACCGACGAATATCAGCACTCCTCCCAGGATGACCGTGGCTTTGAGTAGTCGCATACCGTTCATGGAAGCTCCTTGTTTTTTGATAGACGGTTTGGGTTGATCATGCCATGAATCCGGTTCGGATGCACTTGCCTGTGGACATGGATGGGGAACGTTTGGACAAGGCGATGGTGGTTTTGGATGCTTCGCTGAGTCGCACGGCGATTCAACGATTGATCCGGGAGGAGAGGGTGCGGGTTGATGGTCATCTGATCCGGTCGCCGTCGCAGCGTTTGCGTGGTGGGGAGGTTGTGGAGTGGACGGTTCCCGATTTAAAACCTTCTGCGTTGGTTGCCGAAACGATTGCGTTGGATATCCGTTTTGAGGACGGGCATCTGGTGGTGATCAACAAACCGGCGGGGATGGTGGTGCATCCGGGGGCGGGTGTCCATGAGGGGACGTTGGTTCATGCGTTGTTGGGCCATTGTGGGGGTGATCTTTCGGGGATTGGGGGTTGGTTGCGACCGGGGATTGTCCATCGTTTGGACAAGGATACCAGTGGTTTATTGGTCGTGGCCAAGAGCGATGTGGTCCATCAGGGATTATCGCGTCAATTTGAGGCGCATACGGTTTCGCGGCGTTATATGGCACTGATTCGTGGCGTTCCTAGGGATCGATCGGGGATGATTGATGCCCCTGTTGGTCGGCATCCTACGGTGCGGACCAAAATGGCGGTACGGGTTCAGGGTGGGCGGGAGGCGGTGACGCGCTTTGAGGTGGTGGAGGTATTGACCGGATGTGCGTTGGTTCATTGTGTTTTGCAAACGGGGCGGACCCATCAGATTCGGGTCCATATGGCGCATATTGGTCATCCTTTGCTGGGGGATTTGGTATATAGTCGCGGGTTTGATCCTCCTCGGCGTTGGCCTGAAGAGGTGCGTCAGGAGGTATTGCAATTTCGCAGACAGGCGTTGCACGCGGGAACTTTGGGATTTTTGCATCCTGTGACGGGGGGTCGTATGCAGTTTACCGTGGAGCCTCCCGATGATTTCCAGAGGCTCCTGGATGCCTTGCGGCAGTGTCAATAAAATTATTAAAAGAAAAAAGGGGTCTGGGGGATTGCCCCCAGGGTTTTG
>JADGCQ010000142.1 GCA_015228925.1 Magnetococcales bacterium
CAAAACCCTGGGGGCAATCCCCCAGACCCCTTTTTTCTTTTAATAATATTTTATTAATATCAATAAATTGGTGAATATCAATATGCCATGGTGTCCAGAAATTTTAAATGCAATTGTCCTGGAACGTGTCCCAGGGTCTCGACCTTGTTTTTTTCACGCCCCCCTGCTTGAAAGTGAGACTTGCCGCAGGTGATCTTGGCATTTTCTTTGTCATCCGCGAAAAGGCCCCCTTTGGTCTCCACGACGAAGTAGATACGTTCCTCCCCATCTTTCTCCACCAACACCGCCCAGTCTGGGTTGTAGCTTCCAAGCGGGGTGGGAATCTTGAACCATCTTGGCAGTTTGGCGTACACCCGCACCGCCTCATTCTTTTCCAATTGTTCGGCGAAAGGCCGCTCCACGCCCGCCGAATCATACACCACATGCTCGTAAACCGATTTTTGGGTGTCTTGGAGCATCTCCTTCAGGTATCCGGTCAGTTCCTCTTGCTCGAAGAGTTCTTGGGCATAATAGTGGTCATCGCCGATGCGTTGGTAGCGAATGCCATCCACCAGGGCAAGACGCTTGGCGCGGTTGATACTCTCGGAAGCCAGTTCAATGAACTGCTGGGGGTTGCGCCGAAAATCCTCCAGACGTTCACTGTGAATCAGGATACGAACGATACTTCCCCGAGTGAGTTTGGTTTGGTCCTGCAACACCGTCAGCAGGTCGGGCAACGCGATGGCGTCGTCTTCGATGACGACAGAAATCGCTTGCGCGGTTTCCTGGGCTGCAACGCCTCCTTTGCCGATGGCCAAGTCGGCTTTGCGAACTTGCACGCGGGCCGTCGTGACGGGTGGCCCATTCTGGATGGCCTGGACGCAATCCGCCACCAGTCGCTCGTTGTCGAACGCCACCCGGTAGGTGGTCTTGTGTTTGATGCGGTTCCAGAGGGATTGAAAGGCCTCGCCCTGGAGAATGGCCTGACGGGTCTTGATCGTGACCCGCTTGTCGGCGTTCTTGATCTCCAGCTTGCCTACCAGTTTGCGCAAAATATCTCGTATCTGGGGCAGGTGTGGCTGGAAAAATTCCGGGAGTTGCAGGGTTTCCTCTTTGATCGCCGTTTTTAGGGAATCTTGAACCTTGCTTTTGGCATCGATATGGCCAGCCCCCTTGAGATGGTTCCAGAGGTGTGTCGATGCCTCCATCCCCATGGGTGCGGTTTGGCCATCGGTGTTGGTGACCGGAATGTTTGCGAATACATGTGACTCTACGATGCCAAAACGAATCCCAGTCTCCTTTTCGATCTCTGTTTGTAGGTTTTCGGCGAATTGTTCATAGCTCTCGGTGGCGATGACGGTCAAGGTGTTGATGTCGAAACCGCGCAACCGTTCCCCCTGCTGGTTGACGCAAAGGCGCAACCCCCGACCAATGGATTGGCGCCGCGCCATCTCCGTCCCCATGTCGCGCAGGACGCAGATTTGGAAGACGTTGGGGTTGTCCCACCCCTCCCGCAGGGCGGAATGGGAGAAAATGAACTTCAACGGGGTATCGAAGCTGAGAAGCCTTTCCTTGTCACGCATGATCAGGGTGTAGGCGCGTTCGGCGTTATCCCGGTTGGCTTGGGTCTTTTCGGAGGTATTGGCCCAAAGCCCTTTTTTGTCGATGGAAAAATACCCCGCATGGACCTCTTCGGCTGTGGCGTGGTTGTCTATCTCCTGAAACAAGGTGTGATATTTGGGCTTGGCGATGGCTTGGCGGTATTCTTCCTCGAACATCACCGCATATTTGCCCTTCATCGGGGTGCCCTCTGGGCCATAGGCGCGGTAATGCTCGACGACATCAATGAAAAAGAGCGAGAGTACTTTGACTCCCTGGGGGCGTAGGCGCAGTTCCTTGTCCAGATGCTCCTCGATGGTGCGGCGGATCATCTGCCGTTTGATGGCGTCCGCGTCCACGTCGCCCATGGCTTCCCCCAGACGCAGGGAGCGTTCCTGGTTGGCCAATTCCAAGAATTCCTCACCTGCCTTGCAGCCAATATTTTGCACCAGACAACCGGCATAGATGGGGCGTCCCGTGATCTGTTCCAGATCATCACCCGCTTTCACGGTTTTTTCCTTCCGGCACACTTGGGTCGCCTGTTGACAATCCAACGCCACCTGCGCGGTGATGCCCCGCTTGTTGCTGGTCTTCAACAATTTGACGTAGGGCTTGTTGTGCCCGCTTTGCACCAGCAAGGAGGCCACCTCGATCTGTTTGACCAGCTTGCGTTCGTAGGCATCCACGGCATCCAGGCAATAGAGCATGTGGTGTTTGTCGGCATGGGTGGCGGAATAGCGCAAAGTACAGAGGGGATGCATCGCGCCCAACGCTTTCTTCCCCTGACCTTCCAGACCGCCATCCACGCTTTGCGGCTCGTCCACGATGACGATGGGACGGGTGGCTCGAATCAGGTCGATGGGGCGTTCGCCGCCGGTTTTTTCGGTCTCTTTGTACAGGTTGTTGACATCTTTTTTGTTGATGGCCCCAACGGTTACTACCATGATCTGGATGTGAGGGCTGGTGGCAAAATTGCGTACCTGTCCCAGTTTGCTGGAGTCGTACAGAAAATATTCAAAGGGGGTGTTGGCGTAGAGTCCCTTGAAGTGATCCGCCATGATCTGGAGCGACTTGTAGACCCCCTCCTTGATGGCCACTGACGGTACCACGATGACAAACTTGGTGAACCCGTATCGCTGGTGCAACGCGAAAATTGTTCGCAGATAAACGTAGGTTTTGCCGGTTCCGGTCTCCATCTCCACGGTGAAGTCGCCGGAAGCCAGGGAATCCGATGGGCGCAGACCGTTTTTCAACTGGACCGTATTCAGATTGCTCAGGAGTTCATCATCCAGCAGACGCAGGCGGTTGCCAATGCCCAGGGTGTGTTCATCGAAGGCCAGTTCTTTGGGTAGACTGACCGTGAACTCGGTGCGGCACGCCTCCTGTCCCCGGAAGAGGTCGCACACCGCTTCGATGGCGGCAAGTTGATAATCCAGGTCGGGTTCGAAGTGGAGTTTCATTGTTTTTCTTCCTGCCTGGGTAGCTGTTTCACCATGCGGTCAAAGTCCGATTCCAGTTGATGATCGGCCATCACGCGAAACGTTTCATATTCTCTCTCGGCATACTCTTTCGCCATCCGTGCCGACACCTTGCCCGCATCTTGCTGATGTACTCCTTCAGCTTGTCGCTGGCCCACCGACGAAAGCGCACCCCCGCCGGGCTGCGTACTCGGTAGCCCACCGCCAGGATGGCGTCCAGGTTGTAGTGTTTGACTTGGTGCTGGACCTGCCGCCGTCCCTCCTGGCGAACTTGTAAAAATTCCTTACAAGTTGCCACGGGGTCCAATTCCCCGTCTTGGTAGATGGTTTGCGTGTGGATGGTGATGTTCTGTGGTGTGGTCTGGAACAACTCCGCCATGAGTGCCTGGGAGAGCCAAAGCGTCTCCCCCGCCATGAGTACTTGAAGGCGGGTGCGACCATCCTCGGTCTGATAGAGCAGAATTTCTCCAGCGGGAGGTGCGCTTGTGCGGTCGCTGTTCATGAACTCAGTGCCTGCTCCGCCCAGGCCACCACGACTTCAGCCTTGCGGACGGCCTCCTGGTATTCGTCCAGGGAGACGGGCAGCCCCAAACCGGGGTAGCGAGTTTCCCATGCGAACAAGGTCAGGAACGCGCTCTCCCGCACCGCCTGGGGGATCGCCACGCCTTGTTGGAACAAGCCGGTGAGCAGCGCATCCAGGTCATGGGTATATCGGAAAACAAGCCCCTGGTGAAGATAGACCGCCTTGAGTGCCTTTTCCGCAGCTTGTTGGGCATGGAAACAGAGGTCTTCGTAATAGCCGTCTTCAGGCAGGGAGGTTCTGGCGAGGGCCAAATCGCCTCTGGCTCTGGACAACCAAACGGCAGGAGTGCCATGAATCCGTTTATCCGATGGCATGGTAAAGCTCCTTTCCCTCTGCCAGGGCGGGGGCGATGATTAGCGAAGGGTTTTGCCCATAGTTCCTGACATCACTCTCCGTAACAACAACTATATCTTTTGGAATAGACAGACCGGACAGAGCCATATACACAGTTCTAGCTACTTGCCGATGATGGATGCCATCAGGCATGACCACCAGAAAATCCACATCGCTGTCCGGCCCCATCTCGCCCCGTGCGGCGGATCCAAACAGGATAATGCGCAGAGGGTGTGCTACCGCAACAATGCGCTTGACCATCTCGTTCAGAATGTCAGGATCGGGTGTTTTCAAGTCATCTCTCCTCACAGGCTGCGAATCCCGGCCAGTGCGCTGGCGGGTAGGTTTTGCTCCAGGATGGCGGCCAGATTGGTCTTGGCCACGTCGTCAAAGGCATTGTCTCGGAAGACGAAAGTGGTGGATACCACCGGGGCCAGCTCCCGTCGCCAATCCAGGATCCCTTGGGCTAGGGGTTCCAACTCTTTGCGGGTGATTTTTTCTGCCAGACACACCAGCAATGCCCCGCTGCCGATGGCATGGACCTGCTTTCCGGCGATGGTTCGGGTCTCCATGGGCACGGTCAGTTCTAGCCCCAGCTTGAGTAGGAGTTCAAATAGGAGATCCTGTTCGGAGCGATCTGGGAGGATGTGATCGACGTGATCCAGGAGGGTTCGGTTCAAGTCCGCAGGGTTGGGATCCCAGGGTTTCAGGTTGCTGGCGTCCAGCTTGAAGACGCGGAAACCCAGATCTTGTTTGGCTTTGTCGTTGAGATCAAGCAGCCCCGACTCTTCGGCGTTGAGTTTTTTGATGACCCGCCGAATTCGCTCTTTGGTGATCTCGGCGATGGTGGGATATTCCTTCTGACCGGTGGGTTCGGGGAGTTGAACCAGGATGAAGCGACGGTTGCCGCCATCCTGTTTGTTTAGATCGAGAACAGCGTGGGCAGTGGTGCCGGAACCGGCGAAGAAATCCACAATCAAGTCGTTATCCATCGTGGACATTTCGACAATGTTTCGCATCAACCTCGATGGTTTGGAATGATCAAATATCTTTGTGGTCATCAATTGGCCGATTTCCGCTGTCCCTTCTTCGTTATAGCCATGGGAATCCCACCACGACTCTACCCTTTTGCGCAATGACGACCGTTCGGATAAAAATTTTTTCTGCACAGGTTTGGTGGTGCCGCTTTTTCCAAAAATGATTCTTCCATCGGCAATACGCGACAAGACCTCTTTTTCATTAAATACCCAATAACGACCGTTTGGTGGAAAATGAATTTCTCCAGTAACCGGGTTGGTGATGGGAAAATGGGGGCCTTTGTGATTGGCTGACAGGTCTGAGGTGTTCCAGTCACCTCGTGGATCATTATCTGGATTGGAATAATCAGCAGATATCTCCTTATTTGACATCGGTATTCCAAGTATGGATGTGTTTTGTAACCGTTTTCCATAACAGACAAGATAATCATGGACCGGTGGAATGATCCCCATGTTATTCCCGTTTGTTTTCTTTTTCCAAAGAATGGTCCCTGCAAAATTTTCTTCACCAAAGAGATCGTCACAGACCATACGGAGACGTTGAATTTCATTATCATCGATGGATATGACAATAACGCCGTCATCTTGCAACAGATTGTGCGCCAGCCGCAACCGGGGATACATCATATTCAACCAGTCGGTATGGAACCTCCCCGAAGCTTCCGTATTGCTGGACATCTGCCGCCCCTCGCCATCCACCTGCCCGGTCAATTCCAGATAGTTCTTGATGTTGTCCCGGTAGTCGTCGGGATAAACAAAATCCTTGCCGGTGTTGTAGGGCGGGTCGATGTAGATCAGTTTTACGCGCCCCGCGTAGCTCTTCTGCAAAAGTTTCAGTACCTCCAGATTGTCCCCTTCGATGATGAGGTTTTGCGTGGTCTCCCAATCCACGCTTTCCGTCGGGCAAGGGCGCAGCGTGCCGGTAGAGGGGGTCAAGGCCAGTCGGCGGGCCTGCCGCTTGCCATGCCAGTTAAGGCCATATTTTTCTTCCCGCTCGTCCACATGGCCACCCAACAACGCCTTGAGTACTGCAAAATCGATCCGCCCTTCCGTGAACGCCTCCGGGAACAGGGCTTTGAGCCGCGCGATGTTCTCCCCCAGCAGGTCGGTGCTTTGCATTTCGGGGTCGTTGGGGGTCAGTTTTTTCATGGTCATTGTCTGTCTCTTTTGGCCCCGGTCTGGCTGGGATGTTTCCTGACCAACTGTCCATCCCGAACCACGACCAGGGTGTCAGGATCGGGTGTTTTCAAGTCATTTCTCCTTACAAGCTGCGAATCCCGGCCAGTGCCCTGGCGGGTAGGTTTTGTTCCAGGATGGTGGCCAGATTGGTCTTGGCCACGTCGTCAAAGGCACTGTCCCGAAAGACGAAGGTGGTGGAGACCGCCGGGGCCAGCTCCCGTCGCCAATCCAGGATTCCCTGGGCTAGGGGTTCCCCCTCCTTGCGGGTGATTTTTTCTGCCAGACACACCAGCAATGCCCCGCCGTCGATGGCATGGACCTGCTTTTCGGCGATGGTCCGGGTCTCCATAGGCACGGTCAGTTCCAGCCCCAGCTTGAGCAGGAGTTCAAATAGGAGATCTTGTTCGGAGCGATCCGGGAGGATGTGATCGACGTGATCCAGGAGGGTTTTACTGAGGTCTTCAGGGTTGGAATCCCAGGGTTTAAGGTTGCTGGCGTCCAGCTTGAAGACGCGGAAGCCGCGATCCTGTTTGGCTTTGTCGTTGAGATCAAGCAGCCCCGACTCTTCGGCGTTGCGTTTTTTGATGACCCGCCGCACCCGCTCCTTGGTAATCTCGGCGATGGTAGGGTATTCCTTGTGACCGGTGGGTTCGGGGAGTTGAACCAGGATGAACCGGCGGTTGCCGCCATCCTGTTTGTTCAGATCGAGAACGGCGTGGGCGGTGGTGCCGGAACCGGCGAAAAAGTCGAGGATGATCCCTTCTTTATCTTCCGTGGCTTGGTCTATCAATGTTTGAATAAGGCTGGGAGGTTTTGAAAAAGGGAATACCTTATCTTTGAATAATTCCTGAATGATCCGTGTCCCTTCTGTTGTTTTTCCGACATCAAGCCAAGAAGAAAAACCCGTTTCATGACGTGTCACATCATGCAGGAATTTCTTGCGCCGTGGGCGTCCATCTGGTTTCGCTGGCCATAGTATCAGGTTTTCTTCAATTAACCCTTGCATCGTCGTCGGGGAACAAGACCAACCGCGCGTTGGTGACGGTGGATAAACGAGACCATTGTGGGGGTTCACAAGATCATAATGCAAATGAGGTCTTTCATCCTTGTTGGCGATTCCAGTCAGATCGGCACTAAACCATGGGCCACGCGGATCATTGTCTGGATTGGCGTATTTTTCTTTGTCAATAGGAGTTCCCTTAAGCCTGGCACCCTGTTTCATCCAACATGAGACATATTCGTGATCTATTGAGGCGCGATCCTCATTTCTGCTATCGGCCATTTGTCTACGTTGCCAAACGAAGGTGATCAAAAAATTCTCTTCGCCAAATATCTCATCACCAATGCGTCGCAAATTAGAAAATTCGTGGTCATCGATAGAAATCATGATTACGCCATCATCGCGCAACAAATTGTGCGCCAGCCGCAGCCGGGGATACATCATATTGAGCCAGTCGGTATGAAACCGCCCCGAAGCCTCGGTATTGCTGGACATGCGCCGCCCCTCGTCATCCACCTGCCCGGTCAGTTCCAGATAATTATGGATGTTGTCCCGGTAGTCGTCGGGGTAGACGAAATCCTTGCCGGTGTTGTAGGGCGGGTCGATGTAGATCAGTTTTATGCGCCCCGCATAGCTCTTCTGCAAGAGTTTCAGCACCTCCAGATTGTCCCCCTCGATGATGAGGTTTTGCGTGGTCTCCCAATCCACGCTTTCCGTCGGGCAAGGGCGCAGCGTGCCGGTAGAGGGGGTCAGGGCCAGTCGGCGGGCCTGCCGCTTGCCATGCCAATTGAGGCCATATTTTTCTTCCCGCTCGTCCACATGGCCACCCAACAACGCCTTGAGTACCGCAAAATCGATCTGCCCTTCCGTGAATGCCTCCGGGAACAGTGCCCTGAGCCGCGCGACGTTTTTGGATAGCAGGTCGGTACTCATGGCCAGAGGATCGTCCGTTATAATTCTTTGCATGGCCATGGTACGTCCTCTTTCGCCCCGGTCTGGATGGGATGCTCCCTGACCAACCGTCCATCTCGAACCACCACCAGTGCCGTCCGGGTTTGGACGGCAATTTCACGGGTGCGCCGCGCTGCCCGTTCCAGTGCCTGCTCCACATGGCGGACATCCTTGTCCTGCGCCTGACTCAACGGTTTGCTGTTCATCTTTTGCTCCCATCCAGCAACCGGGGTGATTCCCGGAATGATCAAAATGATGCCACACATTCACCAAGGGATGGTAGACGCCAACGAAATTCAAACATCCCGTCACAATCTGGTGGCGGACGGTTTCCTCGGGCATACCCCTTCAGTGCAATTGCATTTGGGATCCCTTGACATGAGGGCGTATTAATGTCCGACAGCTTGAGATACACCCTAGAAAATTATTAAAAGAAAAAAGGGGTCTGGGGGATTG
>JADGCQ010000143.1 GCA_015228925.1 Magnetococcales bacterium
CAATCCCCCAGACCCCTTTTTTCTTTTAATAATTTTATTTAATGTCAACACGCCCTTAGGAAAAGAAAATGGAACTAGATAATAAAATTTCGTCTTTTCACTGTCGGCGGGCTTATGAACGCATTTTGTTCAAAAATGAGGCTGTGTTGGAGTTTGCTGACGGAAAAACTTTATGGGGAATAACACGGGATGTCTCCTTGGCTGGTGTATTCCTCATCACCACAAACACTACCCATGGTATCGAGGTCGGCACCGAGGGCCTTTTAAGGGTGACTGTTCTCAACTCTCACAGAGGGTTTCCTTGTCGGGTAGCTCAAGTTCGGGATGGCGGGATTGGGGTTGCGTTGTGTAGCAAAGAAAATGATTTCAGTTCAACCCTCACTGAGGCACTTCTGCAAGAAACGACGATCCGGTTGGGAGCAGACCTTGAACCTTCGGATCATATACAATTAATACTCTTGAATACCTCCTTTCCAACTCCGATAGGTATACCAGATGTTCATCTGGTCAAAATCAGTGGGAGTGCCATGGAATTTTTGTTTTCTTCTTCCTCGGACTGGTCACCCAAGCCGGGGGATTGTTTAAACCTGGAGATCCGTAAACACCAACAAACACCGATTATTGTAGAAGGTATTGTTCGATCTGTCTCGACGGCGAAATCTGGTAACCATCGGAGTTCTGATGGAAAAATATGCTCGATCATTCTTCCTGCGATGTCGAAGGACAAGGAAAGTATTGTCAAAGAATTATTACGTGATCTCCACACAAAACGACTGCATCAACTCACAACACAACGGGCGTCCTATTTTGCTTTACATTCTGGGCCGGATCAGCCACCCAGGTCACGACCTGAAATATTTAAGGATATTGAACGATTTTTCAGAAAAAAAATACGATAACTGTAATACTGCGCCACCAGAGACCGTCGTGCGTTCACTCCATCATGGTCCAATGGCTGCCGGGATGCCGTTGGATGAGTTGCTGGCGATAAGAGTGGTAGGCTGTGGTGTCCCCAGCAGATTGTGCTTGTTTGGCTAGGCGGTAAAGGGATTCAGGTGCCCAATAGCTGGCGGGGAATTGATCTAGGAGCTGACGATAGCCCGGCACCCCTGTCAGCCCTTGACCGGCCAGTTCCCAGGCGCGTGATCCCCAGAACAGCCCTTCCGCTTGTTTCGCCCAACCTTTGCGCCTGGGCCAGGTTTTATCGAACAAACGGGCCGCTTCCATGGGATGTCCCTCCGTGATGAGACGATGAGCAGCCAGATAGTTGGCCTCTGGACTTTCCATGGCCAACACAACCAACAGTCCCAGCCACGACAGTAACAAGACCGTTTTACGTCGCAAGCCCTCCATGGGAGCCTGGACTGTTGCGCCAATCCACCAGATCCACCGCTTGCGACGGACTAAAAAGACAAACAGTGCCAAGCCCATCACGGTCAGGGCTTTTCCCCAGACGAGGATTATTCCAGCATCAAAACGCAGGGTTACCCGTTCCTGCACGGGAATGACCATCATGAAGGCGGGTTCCACCAAATAAACCGATTCCTTTCCAGTGCCACCCGAAGAAACCTGCCAAAAATCATGGTAGGCCATCCGTATCAGGTGGGGACAACCGGGCTGGTCGGTGGTAAAAATCAACGTTTCCCGTTCCATGGTCTCGATGGTCACCTGGGCGTTCGAACAATGGGGAGGTGGTGTATTCAAGGGAAGTGTTTGTTGATCTTTTAAAAAGACCATTCTTTCCACGTAGGGATGATTGAGAATGAACCGTTGAAAGGCGGTGACCATCCAATCTTTGCGGGCAGCCGTACCCAGGGGGGTTGTGATGGGTTCGACCAGTTTTGCGTTCATATTGGATAATTTTAAGACCTCAAAGGGTCCAATGCGACCCGTGTTGACAAATCGGCTATCCTGGCTGAACCGTTTTTGCATTTCGGGTGAACGCAGTACGATGGTATCGGTATAAAATTCGCGCAGATGGTTGATGGTTTGTTGCAGGTTGCCACCCATAGAGGGAAACCGTACCAAAGGTGACGAAGGGAAGCGGGAAATTTCTGATTGAATCTGATAGATGAACGGCCCGGTGATCGATGCTTCCATGTACAACCCCTCCAGAACGGATCCTGAGCCGAACAGGGGCAGTGCTTCCATTGCACGGGTTGAACCCACGTCATCATTGAAAGGGTGGTGTTCCACCGCCACCCGTGGGGAAGAAAGGGGATTGGCCAAGGTATGGGCCAGTTGTTGGTATTCCGGTGACAAGGCTTTGCTCTGATAGCCCGCCATATTCCACTGGCTCCAAACGTTGATCTGGGTCATCTGGGTAGACCACCAGGAAATCAACACCGCCAGAATCCCCAGGCTCAACCCCAGGGAACGGCGACTGTGATTGGACAACCAAGTTCCGACCATGGCACCACCGAGAACGGCCAAACCCCATTGGGCATAGGGGATGAAGCGGATATCGGCCAAACCCATCCAGGGGGCAAGCACCGTCCCCGTGATCCCCGCAATGATCAGGGACAGGGGGGCGGATAATCCTGGGATGAGGCGGAAAAAGAACAATGCCAACCCAAAAGGCCATAAGCTTTCCGGCCAAAGATCGTCGAAGACGATGGGGCTGGCTCCATCGTTGGGGATGGTCCAGGCACTGGTACTCAAAAAGGGGAGCAACCAGATTCCTGCCATCATGGCCGCCGCCAAGTGGATGGTCAGGACGGTCGCTACCCCCTTTGCCGGATTTTTTTGTGAACCGGCCATCAGGAGACCCCCCACCAATGCCATGAGCCATGCCGTGCCGTGACTCATGGCGATGGCCAAGGTGAGCAGTGTGGTGACCAACACCCATCGACGCCATGGGGCGGTGTTAGACAATGAGGATGCCAGCAGTTGGTGTAGGCTGCCCAGAAACAGTGGTACAAATAAAAATCCCCAACTGTTGGCAAATTCTCCAGAAAGTTGCGAAAGAAAATTACCCCCCCAAATGGTGTTTCCCGTATTGACCAAAAATCCCGTGGTCCCCGCTGCGGCCAACAGCCGGGCCGCTGGTGACCAGTTCAACAGCATTCCCATCCCATAACAGGACAATGGCAAGAGCAGGGCCGGAATCATGGCGATCCACTTCAAGGCCACGGGTTCATCCAGTAGTGCCGAAAGGGCGGTTACCAACAAAAATGGCAAAGGAAAATAATGAATGAAGGCGGGAAATCCGGCAAAAACCTCTGGAAGCCAGCCGAAAATGCGCCCCTGAGCCACCATCTCGGTAAACACATGGGCATAATAGGCATGGGAAGCCAAATCACCACCGGTGGGCCAAGTTGAAAGCATCCATAACCCAGGCGACAGGTAGAATAATGGCCACAAAGTTAATCCCAAAATACCGCCACCAATCATCCAAGGTTCCCATTTTTGATCAGGAACCCTGACCCAGATGGCCATGAAGGCGAAGAGGAGAGCCAGCAAGCGAAAGATCCAGGGAATGGCATCCATGGGGGAAAAAACGGTTGCCTCGGGTTGCGGCACCCATTGGCCGGAACCGTCGGTGGTGATTTTCCAGTCGAAGATATGACTGTGGTGGCTGCCACCTTCAAGCCAATCCATCCGGGCCAGGAGGGTCATGTCGGTGTTGGTTGGATAACGCCGATTAGGCTCAGCGATGAGTTGCAGATGGTCATCGTTTGGGGTCAAGGCGGTGGTGGGAGATAGGTGCCAGGGGGTACGGGATAATGTGGCGGAAATGGAATCGGTCGGTAGGCCCGCCATATCCCAGATCAGATCTCCACCATGGATCGTCAGGGTGGGGATGGTTTTGGGGTGGGGGGGGGTGGCATTCACCCCATAGGGGATAGCCAATGACACAGCCGTCCAATAACCCGAAACATCTTGAAAGGGGACGGACAATAATAGGTGGTACTGCCCGGCAGCCAAATGTGTCGTTGGGAGGTTGACGGATAGTTTTTTCTCCGTATTGGGATCCCAAAAGGGCCATGTTGCAAGCTCGTAGGCGGTTGTCTGGTCCTGGCCAATGATCTGAACGTGGTAAATGGGGCGACTGCTGTGCAGCACCAGACGCATTTCTCCAGAAATTCGGGTGCCATCAAAGTTTAACGTGGCATCGGCGGTGATGGAGAGGGGATCCGCTTGGGTAATGTTTGGCAACATGCACCAGACAAGTAGCGTTACCAGCAGCCATCGCGAAAAGATTTTTTGTCGAATCATGCCGGGTCGTTTTTCTAAGGATTCGGGAGGGAAAAAGCCAGTTCCATGAGAAGTTTCGTTGCCTGTACTGCGCCATCATCGGGCATGGGAAGTTGTTCATAGGATTGCCGATAATTTTCCACATGATCCAGAGATGCCAACAACGCTTGTTCCAAATTTCCCTCAGCAACCAGGGTTCCCACCCCCAGGTGTTGGATCAATCGGGCATTGACCCATTGTTCCGCATGGTTGGCCACGGGGGCAACCACCATGGGAATTCCAAGCCAGAATCCTTCGCTAATGGCACTAAAGCCGCCATTGACCACCAACATGTCCGCTTGTTGCAGCAGTGGCCGGGTATCGGCCACCTTGCCGTGAAAGACGACCCCCTGGGGTAGATGGTTTACCCCTTTTGGGGTCTGTCTGCCAATGACATCGATGGCGACGGGATAATGGGGCTGAGTGAAATGGATATGCGAGGCAAAAGCGGAACCGCTCAATAAGACGACCACACGATGGAGACCCGACCGACGGGCGCGACAGGGTAATCCACGGCGGACAATGGGGCCAACGGTGTGCAGGCGTGGGTGGGTCTGGTGCTGCCCGGATTCCAGGGCGGGACTGATGGTCATGTCCGGTATCAGGCGATGAAACAGGGCGTCATGATGTTCTATGGTCCAAAAATGGGGACGAATGGAGCGTGGGCGGTCGGAAAAACGGTGATAAAGGGTTTTAACCTCATTGGCATTGTTGATTGCGACCACGGGGATGCCCCGATGACGCACCAGTGTGCAGGAATAGTCCGAATCGGTGACGATGACATGGGGTTCAACGCAGGTCAGCAAATGGCGTAAATGTTGGGCATTCTTGTAGAGTATTTTGGAATACTTGAAGAAATTTTTTGCTGTACCAGCGACGCTCAATTTTCCTTGAAGGTTTGCTGCATAATGGAATGCATCCAATTCGTGTAAACTCTGCCAGTCGGTATTGTGATGGAAATACCATAAACCATTGTTTGCGGTGGCTATGGCCACGATTGCTCCCTGGGCGCGTAATCCTTGGATGATGCCATGACACCGAACGGCGTTACCGAGACCTAAGCCATTTATTATGAATAAAAAGATGCGTGGTTTAAGGCATGTTGTCATCGATTGTATCGCGAGTGGGTGGATAATGCCAAATTGGCCTGACACATAAATCCGTTTTCTCTTGGATTATTGGTTGGCAAGGCGACTATAAACCAAGCACCCACCGGCTAAAGCCGGTGGGTTTGAAAGGCGGACTGAAAGTCCGAATACCAGCTACAACCGGTATTTCTCCGTCTTTGTTGGGTCCACGGCAAAAATACATTATCGAAAGCTAGGTAGTCTCTTTTTTGGGGTCAGGCTCGCGGGATGTTCACACATTCCTGATAGAAACGTTGCAAAGACACAGATTTTTATACTATCGTTAATTTTGTCTTCCAAACCTTAACATCAGATGGTATGTGCGAATGTTCCAAACGACAGATACGCAGGTTTATATAAGGGCGTTGAAACAACGCCTTCTCTCCTTCGTCCAAAGCCAATGAGAGGCCAAGGCCAGAACCAGAACATTCCGATCTATATGGTAGCCTGGAGCTGATGGCGGGAAAAATAGAGCCAAGTCTGATTGCGTCACCAAACGATAACTCATATCATCCCCGGATTTCCTAAGGCCCACGGCGAAAGCCATATGGAAAACATGCTACCGCCCCCCCTACAGTTGGCATGCCGGTTCTCTACTCTACCAAATTTCCCCCACTCAATACCCGACCTGTGAACTACCAATATTCCGACATTGCAATTGGAACACAGTAGCAGTGGTATGGTAAAGACCATCAACTTCCAACAGGAATAACTATTTAATGCGTATTAAAATCTAGGGTTTAATTATTTGCCCTCGCACAGGCCAGACATAATATGATGTGGTCTTACCATAGAAGTCGGCATGACCGTTATGCATATTGATGTACCAAGCAGTGGCGGCTGGCTCACCGTCGGTTGAACTCCAATAATGCCCCTGCTGAGCTTTTTCAAATGGGTGGCCTTTGGGTAAGATCAATCCATTGTCGCTGTCATTGCTCACCAGCGTTGCCAATTCATCCTTGCTAGGAAGCCGCCAGTCGCTTTGTTTATCCGTATATCCTTCACAAGTTTTTTGTCCCGAATCCAGAGCAGCCACAGCTTTGGAAGCGTCTTCCCAGGGCAACGCTCCCCAGCAGTTGGCATTTTTCATCCATGTTAAACCAGTTTTATTATCTTTAATAGAGCCATTTTTTTCATCTACAAACCTATCTTCCGACAAAGCACCTTGTATACCAGAAAAGATCAATGCAACCGCCAAAATAACAACATATTTTCTCATAACAAAATCTCCAATGTTCTTTAACCAACACGATAACTACCCGGCCAGTGTGCGAGAGAAGACGTGACACCTGCCCTCCCCCACTAAGGAAACAATGAACACATCGACAATACCAAATCTCCCGCCCCCACACCACCCAAATCCTAAAGATAGCCCAGGGCAATCGCATTTGAAATTTCATTGGCACAGAGGGGACTCCCCATCGGCAACCTGACCAAACAGCATTTTGCCAACCTCTACCTGGGAGAATTGGACCACTTCATCAAGGACCGGCTGCGGGTGGTGGGGTATCTGCGCTACATGGACGATTTTCTCCTCTTCGGTCCGACGCGCTCCGCTCTGCATGGCCTGCATTTCGAGATCCGGGAATTCCTCCGCAAGCACTTGGCCCTGGAACTCAAGGATCCGGTTATGCTCCTGGCTCCCGTGAATGAGGGCATTCCATTTCTTGGATTCCGCGTGTTCCCGGCAACGATCCGATTGCCACAAAAGGGGTTGGCACGATTTCGGAGAAAGTTTCATGCCAGGGAAACGGATTTTCGCACAGGCACAATCAACGAAATATTGCTTTCTCGCTCGGTTGGTAGCATGATCGGCCGTATGGCCCGTGCCGATTACGCTGGCAATGCGTCAGCAAATGTTGACGGCAGTGGTGAGTCTGGGATGACGCTCCATAAGGCTCCAACCGGGTCAAACGGGGCGGTAGTTGGAACAACACCCAGCTCGTGTCCGCCGCGAATCGCAACAACAACCTGGGCTTCTGCCTTTCGAGTACACACAAAACGCCAGACAGGGCCGATTGACGGATCGTCCCTCCGTGCAAAAGGTTTGTCCAAGCTATCATCCCGCGCCAGTGCTGATCATTGGACGAAGAAAAACGGTTCCCGGCGTCTGGCAGGTCCGCAAGGATTCGAAGACCGTCGGGAGCCACTTTTTTGATTGGTAGTGAACATGGCCCAACAAACCACAAAAATTCCCCAGGATCTGGCGGATTGGATCGCGGCAAGGAAACGTTTCCGCCTGTCCCACGCCCAAATCCAGATGGCCCGAGAACTGGGAATGAACCCAAAAAAAATCGGCAAGCTGGCCAACCACACACAGGAATCCTGGAAAGCACCTTTGTCCAAATTTATTGAGAATTTATATCATAAGAGGTTCAAAAAGAATAAACCCGATCAGGTCAGGACCATTGAGGAGGTTGCTGCCTCAAGAAGGAGCAAGAAATTAGCAAAACAGGCCGAGAAATTCGATACACCAGCGGAGTACCCTCCTGCCGTGGAAGATCGACTGGAGCTGTTGCCAATTTCGGGAAGTCCTACATGAGGCAGCGTCTTTACCTGGATGTTTCGAAAAAATAAAGAAATAGGCTCCTATCAGCCATCAAATAACATTATCATAATGATAAAGTAGACTTTGTTTTGATTGTCTGTCCAACAACAATAAATTCCAAAAGATATTTTTTGACTGGCAAGATACTATGTCGTTTTTCCAACACCTCTGGATCCGGCCTGGATTCGACAATATGTTTCACTTTCGTTTTTCCGAAAATCTCGGTTATCGCTCGGTCCTCACCTTGACTTTTAATGGTGTTGAAGTGAAGGATACGGCGATGTCCGTGGTCGAGAAAAATCAGGACGTAAAACACCTTGAAACAGTGGTTTATGGAGTCTTTCCAAGATGAAACGACGTCAGCTCATCAGTTTTGATTGGGCCTTGAAACGCCTACTCCGCAGCAAGGCCAATTTTGAGATCCTGGAAGGGTTCCTGAGCGAACTTCTCCGGGATGATGTGCGCATCGTGGAGATTCTGGAAAGTGAAGGCAACCAAGAGTCCCGCAACGATAAATTCAACCGGGTGGATCTCAAAGTCAATGTGTCTGGGGTCAGGTCTTGCATTACGACATTTTGAGTCAATGTGTCTGGGGTCAGGTCTTGCATTACGACATTGGTGAAGCAATCCCCATCCAGCTTTATAATATCCATATCCTTT
>JADGCQ010000144.1 GCA_015228925.1 Magnetococcales bacterium
AGATCGGCCCCATTGGCCCAAACGATGGTTCCCAATTCCTGATCTAGTCGAACGGAGGCAAAAATCGTTTTATCGTGCAGTGGGGAAAATATCTCCCCCCATAGTTCTTGCTCAAGATCCACCGTGCCGGTGGCACCGTTGTCAAATCTTAGCCACAATCGATAATCGTCTAAATAGTTTACATCGGCGATATGCAACATGTATCAAAGCTTCCTTGAAAAATGCACTATTTTGGGATGAGTTCCATCCGTTCGACATCCGCCAGGGTGATGCTGCGGCCATCCAGGGTGGTGAACATCCGGCCATGAACGTCCCCTTGGCGGGCTTCATAAACCGTTTTCTTCCCCGTGGAAATATCCAAAACACGAATCTCGACGACTTGATGGGTCTCCCGCCAATGGGAGACAATCATCCAGGTGGCCGAAAGAACGGCGGAAATGACCAAAACAATGGCAATCTTTCCCGCCGGTCCTTGATGGAACGCCAGAAAAGGGCGAACCTCGTGGACGGATGGGGGGGGGAGACGCCGGCGGCTGGCGTGGACGCGGCCAACAAAATAGACGACGCCCAACAGAAAAAGAGGTAGAATGAATTTTAAGAGCATGAGACGCGCTCACTCGCTGGGAAAAAAAACGGGAAACTTGGGAGGGGCAGGATGTTCGCTCCCAGAGTACCCATCAATCCTGAAATGGAGGTGATGCCATGAACGCAGCCGATATCATGACACGGGAAGTCATCGCAGTTCCACCCGATATGACGGTGATGGATCTGGCACGCCTTCTGACCGAAAATAAAATCAGTGGTGCCCCCGTCCTGGAAAACGGTCGCCTCGTGGGGATCGTCACCGAAAGCGATCTGGTGGACAGAATTAAAAAAATCCATATCCCTACCCTCATCGTCCTGCTGGATGCCGTCATTCCCCTCGCCGGAGAACGCCAATACGAAAACGATTTGCGTAAAGCCGCCGCCGTCAATGTCGCCGACATCATGACGACGGATGTTACCGTTGTCGAGGAGAACACCGAATTGGCCGATATCGCCACCATCCTCGCCGAACAACATGTCTCCCTGCTCCCGGTGGTCCATGGCCGACAAATACGGGGAATCATCGGGCGACGCGATATCATCCGTGGTATGCTCCTCGACGGGGCCGGTTGATCCCTATGGATGTGGTGACCTGTCACAGTACCAGCGAAGCGGAAACCGAGGCCATCGCCCACCATCTGGCCCAAAGATTGACGCCGGGAAGCCTCATCGCCCTCATCGGCGAGGTCGGAACCGGCAAAACCGTATTCGCCCGAGGAATCATCCATGGCCTGGGTCATCCCGATCTTTATATCACCTCACCAACGTTTACGTTAATCAATACCTATACGCAGGGGCGGCTTTCGGTTTACCATTTCGACCTGTACCGATTGGAATCGACCGAGGCATTGTTGGCCTCTGGTGCGGAGGAATATTTGAACGGTGATGGCGTCTGTCTGGTGGAATGGCCCCGCATCCTGTTGGAACGGGGCGTCGCGGATTATCTGGAAGTCCTCCTGACCGCCCCATCCTACGAAGCCATGACCCACCGCACCATCCAACTGCGCCCCTATGGTCCCGCCAGTCAAAGACTCATACAACCGTTTTTATGTCCACCGTCATGATCCATCCCCAAGCCAATGCTTTTATCCAAACCTGTGTAGGACCAGGATTCACCATCCGGCAAATATCGGGTGATGCCTCCTTCAGAACCTATTATCGCGTGGTCCTCCCCGATCACAAAACCATGGTCTTCATGGATGCCCCCCCCGACAAGGAAGATAGCGAACCCTTCGTGCAAATCGCTGCGTTCCTGGGAAAACATGGGGTAGGGGTTCCAAAAATTTTTCATGCCGATCTGACGGGGGGATTTCTCCTCCTCGAAGATTTTGGCGATGTCACTCTGCTGGAAGCCTTGAACCAGGGGCAAAACCCCCGGATGCTCTATACCCTGGCGGTCGAAAATCTTTTGCAACTCCAGGCGACCCCCAAGGATGGCCAATGCTTGGCCCATGGGCGTCCGTATGACCGGGCGTTGCTCGATCGGGAATTTGCCCTCCTGACCGATTGGACCATCCCCAAAATCTTGCAACGGACCATCACCGATTCCCAACGCAAGACGTTTCAATCTTGTTTCGATCTGATTATCGAACAGGTGTTGCGGCAGCCGGTGGTGTTGGTCCACCGCGATTATCACAGCCGCAATCTGATGTGGACGGGTGACCGGCTGGGAATCATCGATTTTCAGGATGCCGTCATGGGGCCGATCACTTATGATCTGGCCAGTCTGCTCCGAGATTGTTATGTCGCTTGGGATCGCCCTTTCCGCGAGGAGATCACCCAAGTCTGGTTGCAAGGGGCGGCGGATCTTTTGGGCTATGCGCCGGATGAAAAAACTTTTGTCCGAGATTTTGATTTTATGGCCATACAACGAAACCTGAAGGCGGTGGGGATTTTTGGGCGGCTTTCCCATCGGGATGGCAAACATGGATACCTCAAGGATATCCCGCGAACCATGGGCTATGTCCGGGAAACCTTGGCGGCCTATCCCGAATTGACCCCCTTGGCCGATTTGTTGATCCACTTTGGGGCGATGGAGCCATGAACGCTTTCATCCTGGCCGCCGGTCGTGGCGAACGGTTGCGCCCCTTGACCGATCAATGCCCCAAGCCTTTGATCGCCGTCGATGGCCATCCGGTCATCGATCACACCTTGGCGCGGTTGCGCCGTTGGCCGATGGAACGGATTGTCGTCAATACTTGGCATTTGGCAGACCTGTTGGAGACCCATCTGGCCCGGCATCCCCATTGGGGAGACCGTATCGTTATCTCCAGGGAGGAACAATTATTGGAAACGGGGGGGGGATTGTGCAATGCCCTCCCTTTGTTGGGAGAGCAACCGATCCTGGCGATCAACGGCGATATTCTTTGGGATTTTAATCTGGATCTGCTGATGGCCGCCTTTCAGCCGACGATCATGGACGCGCTCTTGGTGCTGGTTGCCAATCCCGTGGGCAAGGGGGGCGATTTTATCCTCCAGAATGAGACGGTTGGCCCTTTGCGTCGGTGTCAGGAGGGGGATAGAATGGGATCCATGACCTATTCCGGCATCCAGATGATCCATCCCCTGGCGTTGGCCTCCTATCCGGTCGTTCCGTTTTCTTTGAACCGCTTTTATGATGATTGTCTGCAACGGGAGCGTCTTTACGGACTCCGCATTTCGGGAGACTGGGCCGATATCGGAACCCCGGAATCGTTGGCCCGGGCGCGGGATCGTTGGAAATTTCCATTGCATATTGCCGCCGATTCAGGTAACTGAACTCTTCAGTTGAGTGCCGCTTTATTTCATGTGAGGAGATACAATGGATTTTGCCCTGGCGCGTCAAAACATGGTCAAGTCCCAAATCCTGCCCAACCGGGTGACGGAACCGGAACTCCTGGAGGTCTTCTTTTCGGCACCCAGAGAAGACTTTATCGATAAAAAACATCGGGAAATTGCCTATTCCGATTATCCGGTCGCCATGGGGAGTCGGCGGTGTCTGACGCCGTTACAGATTGCCCGGCTGGTCCAGGGATTGAACGTCACCGCTGGCAAGAAAATCCTGGTCATCGGAGCGGGGACCGGTTATGAAGCCCATCTGATCGCCCGCTTGGGGGCGGTGGTTTACGCCTTGGAATCGGACGAATCGTTGGCAACCAAAGGGCGAAATTTGACCGCCCGGTCGGCCATCCATTGGAAAACCAGTCCGTTGGATGCCGGTTGGCCGGATGCGGCCCCTTTCGATGGCATGATGTTCTGCGGTGCCATTCCCGCCGTCCCCCAGGGGTATCTGGGGCAGTTGGATCGTGACGGACGATTGGTCGCCATCATCGGTAAGCCAGGGGATGTCGTCATGGATATGATCGCCATGGATGGACCGGGTGCCGTGATGCGGCCCAGAACTATTTTCCAGACCGTGGCCGATGTGTTGCCCGGTTTTAAACCCTCAGGCCGGTTTGAATTGTGACCCTGTATGGATGCGTGTGGGGTCAGGTTGCACTGGTAACAACCCCTCTTTGACTAGGAAATCCCAAGGTGAGTCTCATCGTACAAAAATTTGGTGGAACGTCGGTCGGGTCCATCGAACGGATTCGCAATGTCGCCGCCCGGGCCGTTCAAGCCCAGAAGGCGGGAAACCAGGTGGTCGTCACCGTTTCCGCCATGGCGGGTGAAACCAATCGTTTGGTTGGATTGGTGGAGGCGTTGACCCCCGATTATAATCGACGTGAATATGATGTGGTGGTGTCGGCGGGTGAACAGATTGCCATCGGCCTTTTGGCCATCGCCATCGAGGCGATGGGGCATAAGGCACGTTCCTATCTGGGATGGCAGGTCCGTTTTCTGACTGATTCTGTCCATTCCAAGGCGAGGATAGAAGAAATTGAAAACGCACGCATTCTCCAGGATCTGGCGGAGGGTTATATCATCATCGTCGCCGGGTTCCAGGGGGTGACGCCATCGGGGGATATCACCACGCTGGGACGTGGTGGTTCCGATACCTCGGCGGTCGCCCTGGCGGCGGCACTCAAGGCCGATTTTTGTGATATTTATACCGATGTGGACGGGGTATACACCACCGATCCCCGCATCGAGCCGAAAGCCAGGAAAATAGCGCGTATTTGCTACGAGGAAATGTTGGAAATGGCTTCGTTGGGGGCCAAGGTGTTGCAAACCCGTTCTGTGGAACTGGCCAAAAAATATTCCGTCCCTGTCAGGGTCTTGTCCTCCTTGGAAGAGGGGACAGGCACTCTGTTGACCGTCGAGGATCCTATCATGGAAAAGGTTCTTGTTTCCGCCATTGCGCACAATACCAGCGAGGCCAAAATCACCGTCCTTGGCGTTCCCGACAGTCCCGGTGTCGCTGCGGCCATTTTGGGCATTTTGTCCGGTGCCAACATCAATGTGGATATGATCATCCAAAACGTGTCGGCGGGTCATGAAACCGATATGACCTTTACCGTCTCCAAAGGTGATTTCAAGCAGACTTTGGACATGCTCACCGATGCGATGCCCTCTTTGGGTGCCAAAGGGGTGGTGGGCGATCCCCATATCGCCAAAGTGTCTGCCATCGGTGTCGGGATGCGTTCCCATTCTGGGGTTGCCCAGAAAATGTTTCAGGCATTGGCCGATGAACGGATCAACATCCAGATGATTTCAACATCGGAAATTAAAATATCGGTGGTCATCAACGAAAAATATACCGAATTGGCGGTGCGTACCCTGCATTCCGTCTTCGATTTGGACAAGGAGCGTGGAGATACCATCGGTGGGTGATCCTTCCCATCCGATCCTGGTCTATGACACCACATTGCGTGACGGTTCCCAAGGCGAGGGGATTCTCTTCTCTGTGGAGGACAAAATCCGCATTGCCCGGCGGTTGGATGATCTGGGGGTTGATTTTATCGAAGGGGGCTGGCCGGGTGCCAATCCCAAGGATAGCGAGTTTTTTCGACGGGCCAAGCAACTGAAGTTGCGTAGTGGTTTGGTTGCCTTTGGTTCGACCCGCCGTTCCGGGGTGCGGGCCGAAGAGGATGTCGTCTTGCAGGGGCTTTTGCGGGCCGAGACCCGGATTGTCACGGTGTTTGGCAAAGCGTGGGATTTCCATGTCACCGAGGCTTTGGCCATTGACGGTGAAAAGAATCTTGCGTTGATTGAGGATTCGATCCGCTATTTGAAAAGCCGGGTTGATGTCGTGATCTTCGATGCCGAACATTTTTTTGATGGGTTCAAGGGCAATCCTGAATATGCCTTGAGGGTCTTGGGGGCTGCGCGGGATGGGGGTGCTGATTTTTTAACGTTGTGCGATACCAACGGTGGCACCATGGTGTCTGAATTGGGTGCCATTTTTGGCAAAACTGCATTGCGTTTTCCGGGAACGCCGTTGGCGATCCATTGTCATGATGATTGTGGTTTGGCGGTCGCTAATAGTTTGATGGCGGTGAGTTTGGGGGCGGTGCAGGTCCAGGGGACGATTAATGGCATTGGGGAACGGTGTGGCAATGCCAACTTGACCACGATCATCCCCAATCTGATGCTCAAGATGGGGCGCAGCACGGGTATTTCTCAGGAGCGGTTGCGATCTTTGCAATCGTTGAGTCGGTTGGTAGATGAATTGGTCAATCGTTCACCGCGCAAGGATCAGCCGTATGTGGGGATGTCTGCTTTTGCCCACAAGGGGGGGGTTCATGTTTCGGCGGTTTTGAAGGATGGGCGGACCTACGAGCATATTGTCCCGGAGCAGGTGGGTAATCAGCGGCGCATTTTGGTTTCCGAGCAGGCGGGGCGGAGCAATCTGGTGGCCAAGCTGGCCGATTATGGCATTCTGGGGGTGGACCCTTCCGATCCAAGGTTGCAGGGGTTGTTGGGGGAGATCAAAGACCTTGAAAACCATGGGTATCAATTTGACGGTGCCGAGGCTAGTTTTGAACTTCGGGCGCGGCGGGCCATGGGTGAGGTGCCGGTTTATTTTGAAACCGAGGGGTTTCGGGTCATTGATGAGCGGCGGTCTCGCGGCGGTGATGACAAAGACATGGGGGCCGAGGCGACGGTCAAGGTCAAGGTAGGACAGGGGCAATTGCATTTGGTGGGGGAGGGGGCGGGGCCGGTGGATGCCCTGCACACGGCATTGCTTAAGGCGTTGGAAGGGGCTTATCCTGGCGTAAAAAATATCCGGTTAGCCGATTACAAGGTGCGTATTCTTCGTGGCGGTGGCACCAAGGCGCAGGTGCGGGTATTGGTGGAGTGGCAGGACGAGACGCGACAATGGAGTACGGTGGGGGTTTCGGACCATATCATCGCGGCGTCTTACGATGCCATGGTGGAGGCGGTGAACTACAAGTTATTCAAAGATCAGGCCGTCCCTGCGCAATGAACCATTTCCATGAACCATCGATCAATGGTATGTTCAACTAAGGGCCGTTTCTGTTGAACATCCGTAAGGCAGGAGCTTAAAGTCATGAAAAAAATAGAAGCTGTCATCAAGCCGTTTAAGTTGGATGATGTCAAGGAGGCTTTGGCGGAGGTGGGCGTCCAGGGGATCACGGTGTCGGAGGTTCGGGGGTTTGGTCGGCAGAAGGGGCATACGGAACTGTATCGTGGTGCGGAGTATGTTGTTGATTTTCTTCCCAAGTTGAAAGTAGAAGTGGTTGTGGCCGATGATATGGTTGATCGGTCGATTCAGGCGATTGAGAATGCGGCGCGGACGGGTCGTATTGGCGATGGGAAGATTTTTGTCACGACGGTGGAGTCGGTGGTCCGTATCCGAACGGGTGAACGGGATGCCAATGCCCTTTAGGGTTGGTTGAGGGTATTCATGGGCGAGCTTGGAACCCTCTATAAAAAGGGGGAGATCATATTTAACAAGGGCGATCCAGCCGACTGTATGTATGTCGTTCAGAAGGGGCGGGTGGAGGTCGTCATGATTTCCGAGTATGGGACGACGCGCCTTTCTGTTCGGAAAAAGGGGGATTTCATTGGCGAGACCTCCATGTTTTCCTGTAAGACTCGGTTTGCCACTGCCAGGGCGTTGATTGATTCGCGTGTCTTGAAGCTGGACGAGAAAAGCTTTATTGCACAGATCCATCAGGATCCTTCTTTGGCGTTCAAGACCATCAAGCACATGGCGCAGAGAATTTTTGAGCAGGATCATACGTTGATGCGGGGGTTTTCGCACCAGAGCGATCCGTGTTGTGAGGTGACGGGTTTTACCAGTTACATTGATCTGGCCGCTTTTTTGGATGGGGAGGTCAAGCGGGCGCGACGGTTGCGGCATATTATGGCGTTTGCCATTGTTGATGTGGACAATTACAAGGATTTGGTTGCACGGCATGGGGATGAGGTAGCGAGTCGTGCTTTGAAGTCGCTTTCGGACATTTTTCAGGAGCAGTTGCGGGGGATTGACATTGTTGGGCGGTTTGGCGATGACCGGTTTGGGTTATTGCTTTATGAGGCGGATGGCCGGACTGCCGTTAAGTTGATGGAGACGGTCAAGGCGGCGTTTTTTGAGAATTGGAGTGAAACGGAGTTGGAGGGACCGCCTCCCACGTTTAGTTGTGGCATTGCGATTTATCCAGAGTATGAGCGGTCGGTTTTTTTGAGCAAGGCGGCGTATAAGGCATTGATTCAGTGTAAGACGCAGGGGAAGAACCAGATTATTTTGGCACCACCCCAGGCGGGGCGTGAGGTCTTGACGAAATCGTTATCTCTCAACAAAGCGACTTTTCGGGATTATTCCCAGGGGGAGATGACGCAGCGGGATCAGGGGGGGGCTGATTTGGTTCTTTCGAAAACGCCGGATGTTCCTGATGATGAAGTGCCCACCAAAAAATCTTCCGCTTCCAAGTGGAAACTCCCTTTTTTGTCTCATAAATGATTGAATGATTAAATGATTAAAAGAAAAAAGGGGTCTGGGGGATTGCCCCCAGGGTTTTGATTTT
>JADGCQ010000145.1 GCA_015228925.1 Magnetococcales bacterium
TCCCCCAGACCCCTTTTTTCTTTTAATAATTTTCTAGGGTGTATCTCAAGCTATCTGGAGAGACATCCTCTCTATCCTGACATGGCCTGACACGGGTTTATCCCGAAGAACGTTTGCGCAATGGTGGGTGTCCCGGCAGTGGATTGGCGGCATCGGTGGCGGGCAAGGAGGCCGATTCTGGGGTGGTGCCGGTAATGGCGGGGCCAATCAGATCCCAACGTTCAAGAATGTCATAATAGTGTCGTATCCGCTTGACATATTGGACCGGCTCCAACCCACGGGCATACCCCCGTTTCAGGTTTTTATGAAATTTTTCCACGGATAACAATGGTAACACCGTTTGCAGATCGACCCACAGGTTGGGATTTTTTCCAAACTGCAACGCCAGTTCCCGGGCATCATGGATATGTCCGATCCCCACATTGTAAGCCGCCAGGGCAATCCAGGTCCGATCCGGTTCACCGATTTCCGAGGGGAGTTTTTGTTTGAGTGATCGCAAATATCCCCCGCCGCCAAGAATACTTTCCAAAGGATCCATCCGGTTTCTGACCCCAATATGATCCGCCGTCTCCTGGGTCAGCATCATCATGCCACGCACACCGGTCGGGCTTTTGGCATGGGGATCCCACTGCGATTCCTGATAGGCCAGGGCCGCCAACAGTTGCCACGGAGTTTGTACCCTCTTTTCCGCCTCCCGGAATATTTTTTCATATTCGGGGAGCCGTTCGTTGATACGTACCATGAACACTCTGTTTTCCACATAGTCATAGTCATCGTGATAGTAATCGAGATAGCCATAATAGCGTTCAAAAATACTTTCAAGCTTTCCATTTTTTTTCATTTCCCGAAACCAATGATCGAGTTCCAAAGACAGTAAACCCTCACCTTTGGGAAGTATCCAGGCCAATGGGGTGGCATCCCCCAAGGGAAATTTGACCACCAGTTCGGGATAATAGCGGCGGTTAATCGCGATCACGTTGGAATCGGCGATGGTACAGTCGATTTCTCCCAACCAAACTTTTTCCAGGATTTGTTCCACGGACAGATTTGGCTCCACTTTCCAAGATAAATCAGGAATTAATCCTTGCAGTTCTTTGAGCCGATTCTGGACCCCTCCGCCCTCAGCGATGACTAGGCGAACACCGGCCAGTTGCAGCAGATTGTTGGGCCTGGGTCCGCCGCGACGGCAGACGACTTGTTGATCAACATTTTGATAAGCTGGTCCAAAGGAGAATTTTTCATCGGGATCACGGAACTGCGTTAAACCAGCCGCAGCCAGATCCACCTCACCGTTATGCACGGCGGCCAGCAATTCCCGTCGGCTGTGGTAGACGTGGAAAGCGACTTTTACATGGAGATATTCGGCAAAAGATTGGGCCAAATCATGTTCAAATCCTTCCGGCGTTTGGTTCCGCCCCAGATAATAGGTGGTTGGTGCATTGCGTGTTGCGACGCGCAGGACGCCACGTTCGCGTATTTGGGTGATTTTTGGGCTTTCCATCCGCCAGTCACACCCAGTCAACGCCAAGGCAAGCCCCAAGCACCCGATGAGGATGGCCAAAGAGATGAAACGATTCAACAATGCGGCACCTTGATAGGGAGACGTTTGGCCCCCCATGTCCCCGGTGTGGGTTCAAAAATCCCCGGACAGGGGGTCTGACAGGAAAGACAACGCCCTTGACTGTCCAGATGCCATTTCCCCAGGACATAACCCGACCGTTCGATCAGGCGTTGCCGACATGTGTGACAAAACGTGCTGCCCCACTGGTGGTTATGTACATTCCCGGCATACACATGGTAGATGCCATTATTGCGAGCGATTTCGCAGGCCCGTATCAGCGTGGCCAAGGGGGTTGGTGGCAGATCACGTAATTTCCAGTCGGGATGAAATGCCGAGAAGTGGATGGGAACCCCAGGTCCAAGGGATTGGACGATCCACTGGGTCATGGCGTGGAGTTCTTCCGGCGAATCGTTGACGCCAGGGATCAACAAGGTGGTCAATTCCACCCACACATGGGTTTCCCGGACCAGATATACCAAAAGATCCAGTACCGGTTGTAAATGCCCACCACACATTTTTTGGTAAAAGGATTCTGAAAAAGCTTTCAGATCCACATTGGCGGCATCCATCTGCCCAAAAAACCGCTGGGCCGGTTTGATATGGATATACCCAGCGGTGACGGCAACCGACCGTATCCCTTTTTCATGGCAGGCTTGGGCCACATCTACCGCATATTCCAAAAAGATCACGGGATCATTATAGGTATAGGCGACACTGCGACTCCCGGAAGCTTGTGCCATCCGGGCGATCTCTTCCGGTGTTGCCCGATTGGCCAGCCGATCCATGTGGGTTGATTTGCTGATATCCCAATTTTGGCAAAACTTGCAGGTCAGGTTGCAGCCGGCGGTGCCAAAAGAGAGAATGGGGGTACCGGGGAGAAAATGATGCAACGGTTTTTTTTCCACAGGATCGACACAAAAACCGCTGGAACGGCCATAGGTGTCCAAAACCATGGTATCATGGGTGCGCGAACGGACGAAGCACAACCCTTTCTGACCTTCGGAAAGGTGACAGTGGCGCGGGCAAAGGTCACACTGTATGCGACCGTTTTCCAAAAGGTGCCAGTATCCAACGTCCATGGTTTTTTGCCAACCTTCGCAATTTCTTAAGATCCCGTTGTACCATGCATCATTGCCGCATTCCATAACTCTATGTGGCATAAATTATTGCACAGAACGCTTTTTGTCAAATATTTTACCTTATTTTCAATAACAAATATTAAAGAAACGTTGCACAAAGTTATTAATGAAAATGAACACTGTGAGTTCTTTCAGGATCGTAAGCTTGCATGAATCCACCTTGGATAAGACACCTTGAATTGCGAAAAATTCCCTGGGCAGGTATAATGGTCGAGGCGGAGGTGATGATGGTACAAACAACCCTGTGTTGGAGGCAAAAAGGACTTGTCGCGTGAAATTGTCGGATAATTCTCGGGTAGCTATTGTCGGTGGCGGTCCCGCTGGCTCCATGGCTGGATTTTTCCTGATGGAGTTATCGCAACGTATTGACCTGAAAATTCAGGTGGATCTCTATGAACCCAAGGATTATTCCCGGTTTGGTCCCATCGGTTGTAACATGTGTGCCGGTGTCATCAGTGAATCTTTGGTGCAAACCCTTGCGGCGGAAGGGATTGAACTGCCATCCAAGGTTGTGCAACGCGGTGTTGAATCCTATGTGCTGCACACCAGCGGGTGCCAATCGGTCACTATTGATACCCGGGCTGAAGAGATGCGTATTGCCACGGTATATCGTGGCAGCGGTCCCCAGGAACCGATGGGAAAACTAAACTGGCGCAGTTTTGATGGCTATCTCCAGGAGTTGGCCCAGCAACATGGGGTTCGGATCATCCGGCAACGTGTCATCGATTTAAAGTGGAATCATGATCGTCCCGAAGTGATCTGCCGGGGTGACTCTGGCGAAGTTTATGATCTTCTCATCGGTGCCGTGGGGGTTAATTCCAGCCTGTTGAAAAAATTTGAAACGTTTGGATTTTCCTTTCAATCTCCTGGAACATCCAAAGGTTTTCTTTCTGAAATCCACCTGGGAGAAGAGCAGGTTCAAAAATATTTGGGCAGTTCCATGCATATTTTTTTGCTGGACATCCCCGGACTCAAATTTGCGGCTCTGATCCCCAAGGTTGAATATGTGACCATCTGCTTGCTTGGTGAACAAATCGACAGGCAATTGGTGGAAAGATTCATGTGTTCCGACGAAGTGCGCCAATGTTTCCCCCCAGAGATGAAATGGGAGGCCGATGATCATCATTGCGAATTGGGGCAGGCTTGCCATTGTGGTCCCAAGCTTAACTTGAAGCCCGCCAAACATCCCTATGCCGACCGCGTTGTTTTGGTAGGTGACAGCGTGGTTTCACGACTTTACAAGGATGGCATCGGTGCTGCGTATATCACGGCCAAAGCCAGTGTGGTTACCGCTCTATTTCTTGGAGTTTCCGCCCACGATTTTGAAAAACACTATCAGCCTGTCGTCCAACGCATTGCCCGGGATAACATCATTGGCGGGTTTGTTTTTTTTGCGACGGCACTTTATCAAAAGTTTCGATTTCTACGTCGGGGCATGGTTTATATGGTACGCCAGGAAAGGTCATTACCAACCGTGCGGCACCTGATGAGCCGTGTATTGTGGGATACGTTCACGGGTAGTGCGTCTTATAAGGAGATTTTATTGCGCGCCTTGCACCCCGTTTTTCTGTTCAAGATTATTTTTTCCACACTTCTGACCGTTTTACGGCCAAGCATCATCCGCGTCAACGAGCAACAACGTGAAAGAGATGACCATGAATGACTATGCGTGGCTGATTCTGGGTACACTTCTTCTGGGTTTTCTTCTGGAGGGGGTAGCGACCTTGCTCAATATCCGCCATGCTCCCGAAAATCCTCCACCGCTTTTTCACGATTGTTTTGATCAGGAGCGATTGACCCGTACCCGCAAGTATCTTTCTGCCAAGGGTTGGCTGGGTTTGGTTATTTCCTTTTGGAATCTGGCCCTGTTTTTGGGATGGTGGTGGGCTGGGGGATTCAACAAGTTGGAACAATGGCTTACACCCTGGTTTGCGGATGATCTTGTGCGGGGCGTTGCCTATATTGGCATCTTGGTTTTGGCGTCCAAAGCGTTGAACTTGCCATTTTCTCTTTATGAGACTTTTGTGGTGGAAAACCGTTTTGGTTTCAATCGCACCACGCCGGCAACTTTTATCCTGGATCGTGTGAAATCGTTGGCCCTGTTGGCAGTGCTGGGTAGTGGACTTCTTTGGTGTGTGTTATGGTTTTTTCAAAAGACTGGATCTTTGGCGTGGCTGTACTGTTGGTTGAGCGTTACGCTGTTCAGTCTGGTGATTCAGTATGTCGCCCCCCGATGGATTTTTCCCCTGTTTTTTCATTTCAAGCCCCTCCCCGACGGTCCTTTGCGCACTGCGTTGTTGGATTATGCGCAAAAGGTACATTTTTCCGTCAAGGATATCTTTGAAGTGGACGGCTCTCGACGTTCTACCAAAGCCAACGCTTTTTTTACCGGTTTTGGTCGCAATCGCCGCATCGCCTTGTTTGATACCCTGATTCATTCCCATTCTCAGGATGAGGTCATCGCCGTACTGGCCCATGAGGTTGGACATTTTAAACATCGTCATATTCTCAAGGGGATGGCCATCGGCATCATCCATATGGGGGTCATGTTTTTTTTAATGTCCCTCTTTCTGACCCATCCCCAACTGTCTCAGGCTTTTTTGATGGAAACCGTCTCCATTCATTCGGGGTTGGTGTTTTTTTCCGTTTTGTTCTCCCCTTTGGATTTGATTATCGGTCCCCTGTTCAAATGGTATTCCCGGAAGAATGAATTCCAGGCCGATCAATTTGCCGTGAGGACATCTCCCAATCCCTTGGCGTTGATGGATGCACTCAAAAAGTTGGCGGCCAGCAGCCTTTCCAATCTGACACCCCATCCGCTATACGTTCTCCTCCATGACTCCCACCCCCCTTTGATGGTGCGTATGGAAAGGATTATCCAGGAGAGCAGACAGATCACTGGTCGATGATGCGCACCACCCCGCTTAAACGTGAACGAACCCATCCCCCGATTGGACAATCACGAACTGAAGTGGACCCCATCGTCAAGACAATTGATCACCTATCGGTACCACGTTTTTGGAGAATGGACCATTGAGGGGGCATAGGGCTTGCTTTTGTCGGTCATTGCCGGTCGGCGAACACTTCGTCCACCAAGTTGGCGAATAAGACATTCTCACCCCACACCTCGATCAACTCCAGTTTCGCCGAACGGACCTTCTCGGTCACCCAGTCTGGTGTCTGGCCAAATTTGCGATGCACCTGCCTGAGCAGCATGGAAACGGCCTCTTCCTGTCGTCCTTCCTGTTTATACTCCTGCGCCCACCTGTCAATATGTGCCGTCAACATGACCACCACCTCCTGAAGATCTTCGGGTATGGATGGCAGGGGGTCTATTTTCAGCCGGGTCAACCCTGCCTGCAACAGTTCGAGAAAGAGCCTTTTGACCGGCGGACCATCCGGGTTCTTTCTGAACCACTCAGCTACATCTTGTCCTGCCGCGACCATGGTTTTCGGATCGGTCGGGTACTCCATGCGGAAAAGTATAGCCGTCAGATAGGGAACCCCCTTCAACATCTCTTTGGGGAACACTCCTTCATCGATAACATAATAACGCATCTCTGGCTGGAAATTCCATAACGACGAACTCGTCGGTAAACGAATCAGGTTCCGCAGGCTGGTTGCGACGTTCCAGCGTGGCTCGCCATTGAACAAAACAATCGGCAACACCGGAGGCAGACCGTCGCTTTCTTTCAATTTTCTTTCGCTCACCAGTTGTTGGTACAGCAGACCTGTATAGACGCCAATGCGTAAGACCATCCACTCCTCAATCTCGGATTGAAACTCAATCATGAGCAGCAAAAAGATGCTGCCACCATGGCGGGTGGGAATTTCCCACACGACATCACTGCGGCGTCTTTGCCCTGTGTGAGCGGTGAATTTAGTGTTGTGACGCCGCAGGTTGGCCAAGTCAAGCTCGGCCAACATCACTGGATCCAGAAACCCGCACAGCAAATCAATCACCATCTCCGGGTGTTCGAAAAGGCGATGATAGAGCGAATCGGGTGCATTGGCGGTGCTGGCCATGGCATTCGTCCATCTTGAAGGTCGTAACAGCCCTATTCCATGAAGTGGACCCCATCGTCAAGACAATTTCTTACCTATCGGTCCGTCTTCCTCGAAATCTGGGGACATCACACCGATTTATAGCCAGAAGAAAATGGGTATGATGTCTCTGGAGTTGCCGGGTGTTTGTGGATATTTCGAGACTCCGATCCCGATCTTGCCTGTGATAGAGGGTAAGTGTCAAACAAATATTTTTCCACAGCATCCTGGTTTTGTGGTATGCTATGGTCGTCGTCAACCCAACCTTGAGAGAGTTGATCATGACCGCCATCACTTTTGATACGCTCAAATTTGTTGAAACCCTTAAAGCATCGGGTTGAAGACGTTATTGATCGGATAGAGCAGTTTCAACGAGGAAAATAAGATGGGTTTAGTCACTGCAAAAATTGAACTTAACAATGCACGGAGTGAAAAAAATCCGGTCTATGCTGAGTCTTTGGTTGATACGGGAGCTTTGCACCTTTGTATTCCTGAGCATGTTTGTGTCCAACTTGGATTGGAAGAAGTTGGAAAACGGGAGGTGACTACCGCCGATAGTAAAAAACACCTTGTCCCTTATGTGGGCCCAGTCACCATCAAATTTGAAGGTCGAACCTGTATGACGGGTGCTTTGGTGTTAGGGGATCGTGTTCTTTTAGGAGCCATCCCAATGGAGGACATGGATTTGGTTGTGATTTCTTCTTTGCGAACAATCACAACGAATCCTGAAAGCCCGAATATACCAATGTCTGTGGCAAAGGGGATAAAATGAAACAAGAAAACCTCTTTAGAGAAGGATTGAAGCCATGGCTCTGCAAATTTCTGAGACCATGATAACCGAGGAAGATTACTTGAAAGGAGAACTTGAAAGTGAAATAAAACATGAATATATTGACGGTCGCGTTTATGCAATGGGAGGCGCAAAAAAACAACATAACCGTTTGACTGCGACAATGGGTGGTGAGATTAGGAATCACTTGAAAGGTAAACCATGTGATTCTTATCAATCTGATTTTAAAGTGCGGGTAGGAACAAAATATTTCTACCCTGATGTTGTGGTTGAGTGTGATAGTGAATATAATAATGAAGATTATACAGAACATCCTATTATTATTGTTGAAGTAACATCGGAATCAACTGAGAAGTTTGATCATACTTACAAACTTGATGTTTATAAAACAATACCATCTTTGCAAGAGTATGTGATACTAGAGCAATACAAAGCAAGAGTGGATGTATATCAACGAGATGGTATGTTCTGGAATCTTCACACTTACAAACTTGGAGACACCATCACTTTTGAATCTATTGGATTCACTATCGCAGTAGAAGAAATCTATGATCGGGTTGATAACAATGATATGCAAGAATATATGAGAAAGAAACGGTAGGAACAAAAAAGGTTCGCCCGGTTCTGGCTATGCCCCGTCTTCCCTATCGGTCAGTCGCTGGTAAAGTTGAATTTGATCAGCAACTTTTTTTAATAATTCAGACACCTGCTCGATAAGCACTACCCTGGGTAACGGCAATTCATCACCATCCACCGTCTCATAGCGGTATTGAACAGCAAATGGGGTGAAAGTCCCCCAGTGCCAAAATGGCGTGACATCCGTTACTGATTCCAATTGAGCAAGCAAACGGCCGATCACATGTATCGGTGGGTAGCTCAACCCAAGGGCGGACAACCATGTCTACCTGGGACTCTATGCCCTGCAACATCGTGGACAGGAATCGGCG
>JADGCQ010000146.1 GCA_015228925.1 Magnetococcales bacterium
GCAGATTCAAGACGAAGGATTCTATGCGGCATCACACAGTTTGCAACATGAGCGAGTGAAATATTAATGGAGAGTCGTCTGGATGATGAACAGAGACGCTATATCAACATCATCAACCGGGCGGGTGAGGGGTTGTTGGCACTGATCAACGATATTCTGGATTTGTCAAAGATTGAGGCGGGACAATTGGAGCTTGAGGCGATTCCATTCAATCCGGTGGCATTGGTTCAGGATATCGTCGATATGCTCAAAATAAAAGCGTTGGAAGAGGGGACTGGTATCGCCATTGAGATCGATAATCATGGATTTTCATTCAGATAAATCAGGTCTCCATCCGAAATTCCAGAAATGGCTTTCCTTACCTCATCATCAGCAAGGGTAATATCCGATTCGACCACATATTTTCAAATAATTCTCAAATATTTCAAAGATATTTGAGATGCCGATAGATGCAGGATGTGGAGTTCCTGTTGCATCTATTTCGCCTTTTTCACCTTTCCAAATTTCTAATATGGATACCATATTTACCTGAACATGATAAAATTTCCTCCATGTTAAAAATTGAGGAACAGGGTCAAATTCACCCAAAAAACAACCAATGTATAGGAAAAACAGGGTGTTTTCGGGTTCTAACCGAGCCCCTACAGAAAAATAACATTTTCTTACTTGCGCATCGTTCAGGAAATTGTAGTATCTAGGAATGGACGCAAAAGAATTCTTCATGAACCCCACATCTTCCCTTCATCGCAGGTATGAGGCACTCAAGGCTTTTTACCACGAAGGACTTTCTGCGGATGCTGCCGCTGCCAAATTTGGCTTCGCGCCATCATTTTTCAAGAAAATGCGCTATGAATTTGGAAAGGATCTTCGTGAGGGGGTATATCCATTTTTTCTGGAAAAAAAACCGGGACCGAAAGAACGGCTAACCAGCGATGAAACGGTAGAACGAATCGTCAGCCTTCGCAAACAAAACTATTCAATAAACGACATTAAGGTGGTTCTTGACGCTGAAGGAAGAACTATTTCCCTTGAAACTATTGATAAAATTCTTAAGGCTGATGGCTTTGCTCCACTGCCAAAAAGAACTCGCCAACAAAGATTGGCAATCACACTCCCAAAGAAATTCCAGGCACCAAAAAGTGTGACTTTGGATCTTGTCAACCAGGAATTCACCACAGAAACTGGGGTTGGGCCAATCATCTTTATGCCACTTATTGAAAAACTTGGCATTGTAGAAGCCATTAAAACTTCAGATTTTCCTGAGACCAGCGAAATTAGTAATGTGCAATCCATCCTGTCATTTTTGGCTCTGAAGCTTATGGGTAATTATCGATGGTCGCACGATACTTCATGGAATATGGATCGTGGTTTAGGCTTGTTTGCTGGACTTAATGTATTACCGAAATCTACAACACTCTCCACCTACTCATATCGTGTAACACGACAGACAAACCTTAAATTGCTCACTAAACTGGCGCACATTTTTAAAGATGATGAAAATGAGGATGGAGAATTTAATCTTGATTTTAAGGCCATACCTCATTGGGGAGAAGTTAGCGTATTGGAAAAAAACTGGTCTGGGGCACGATCAAAAGCAATAAAAAGCCTTTTATCATTAATCGTTCAAGATCCGTCGACAGGATATCTTTCGTACACAGATGCCGAGGTTAAACACCGCGATCAGAACGATGCTGTTCTAGATTTTGTTGACTTTTGGAAAAATGGACGCGGGATAGCCCCAAAAATGTTAATTTTTGACTCAAAACTCACCACCTACGAAAACTTAAATAAACTCAATCAAAGCAAGGAAAAAATAAAATTTCTTACCCTGCGTCGACGAAGCAAAAATATCCTCGAACGGGCTGAAAAAATTCCCGCAGAAGAATGGGAAAAAATAAATATTGAAAGAACAAAGGGAAAATATCAATTGGTTCGGGTACATGACGGGAAAACAACATTACGACATTATGAAGGGGATGTTCGGGAGATTATTCTGACGGACCACGGACGGCAAAAACCGGCATTTCTGATTACAAATGATTTTGATTTAGATGTTAAACAGATTATTAGGAAATACGCACGACGTTGGTTGGTAGAGCAGGAGATTGCCGAGCAAATTTCGTTTTTTCATCTTAATAATCCGTCTTCATCAATAGTGGTCAAAGTCGATTTTGATCTAACTCTTTCGCTGTTGGCACACAACCTTTTTCGTGTTCTTGCCAACGCCATTCCAGGCTTTGAACATTGCACAGCCGACACTATTTCCAGAAAATTTTTGGAAAATGGTGCCCGAATAGAAATCAACGACAATGTGGTCACCGTTCACCTAAAAAAGAAAACCCACATCCCTCTCCTTTTCAGTTTGCCATGGATAAAGGAGACTACCCAAATTTCGTGGCTGGGTATAAAAATAAATTTTATGACGGGTACGGTCTCATAAGGGGTACCATGTTTATCTGAATGAAAATCCGTGATAATGACATGTTTCGGCAGGTCGTTGGCGATCCGCAAAGAATCCAACAAATTTTGATCAACCTTCTCTCCAATGCGATCAAATTTACCCAGAAGGGTAAAATTACCATCGCAGTTACCAGAATCGGGCAAAGCTCACTCCGTTTTTCGGTTTCCGACACGGGAATAGGGATTCCTGAGGATCGACAGAAAATAATCTTCGAGCCTTTTAAACAGGCTGATACGTCTACGACCCGCCGTTTTGGTGGAACAGGTTTGGGTCTATCCATTTGTCAGAAATTGGTTGAGCGGATGGGTGGTAAAATCTGGGTGGTGAGTCGGCAGGGGCAAGGGAGTGTTTTTCACGTCGAAATCCCTTTTCAAGAGACGCAATCTGTCGCGGAGAGGTCGTCGTCGGCTGATTCCCAGGTTTCCCATGGATCATTGGTCGTTCAGGATGGCCTTGCCATTTTGCTGGCAGATGATGCTGAGGAAAACGGTATGGTGATCGACGCTTTTCTCAAGGATACCCATTATCGGTTGACCATCGTGAAAAATGGTCTTCAGGCGGTGGAGGAATATAAAAATGGAAAATTTGATCTTGTGTTGATGGATGTCCAAATGCCAGGGATGGATGGTTATGAGGCGACCAAGGAGATTCGTACTTGGGAGCAAAACAATCACCTGACTCCAGTTCCCATTCTAGCCCTTACGGCCAATGCCATGAAAGAGGATATTGACAGAACCCGTCAGGCTGGATGCAACCTTCACCTGTCCAAACCCATTCGGAAACAACTTTTGATTGGTACGATCAAACAATTTTTCCCATCGTTGATGTAGCGCGATGTTTGCGTGATGGGTCCATCGCATTGCCCCCGGTGATATTTGGATTGCAAGGGTCAGTATGAGGTTACCAGTCCGAATTTCTTTTCAAATCTGGATTGGGTTGTGGTACGCTGTCGGCAGCGTCAGTTCTGCCCGGAGAGCCACACATGTCCGCCGTCGCTTTTGATACGCTCAAATATGTCAAGACCCTCAAGGTAGCGGGTTTTGATGAGCAACAGGCAGAAGCTTTGGCTGCGGTGCAGGCCGATGTGCTTGATAAGAATTTAGACGATCTTGCCACCAAACATGATCTCAAAGAACTCGAACTCCGCATAGCCACTGAACTGGCTCCACTCAAGTGGGGTATGGCGATTGCCGTGGGTGGTATCATTGCCCTTATCTTGAAATCCTTCTTTCCGCATTGACCTGATGAACGGTCAGAAAAATGCAGAAAAATGGGGTCAGGTCTTGCATTGCGACATTTCCCTGTTTGAAGCGTTTTTCTGCCCGGCTGAGCATAGTGACCCTTGTTTCTCTTGGTTCAATCGAAGGCAGAATCATCCTCAACCTGTGCGCTGTCGTGGTGCAGTACGATGGGCAGGTTTCTGGTGCCGTGTAGCACACGCTCAATGCGCACCTCGCCATCGAACATGCGGAAGAAAATCACATAGCGACCCAAGGCTGCCATCCGCAGTCCGGGTGCTAAGTCATCTCTGCCGACATAGCCCATCGGGGAGGTGCCGATGCGTTGGCCTTGCGCCATGAGCTTGCCCACAAACCTCCGGGCATTGGCACGGCTGGCCTTGGCAATAGAGTCACCAATGTCGAGAAGGTCTGGCCGAGACTTCGGGGGAAAGGTGACCTCGACCATCAAGTTGAGTATTGGCTGCTGGTCTTGGTGGCGGACTTGCCACGACCACTGGGTTCGGCGTAACGTGCATTGAGTTCTGCGAATACGTCATCGGCGGAAATAGCCGGGCCGCTGTCGATGCCTTCCTGAACCGCCATGCGCAGATCAACGTTGAGCCGTTCCAGCATGGCCTCATAGACATGTGGGGGCAAGAGGTAGGCGGTAGGCCGGTTATGGTTTAGTACGGCCACCGGTTCCGACCCTGCTTGTTCAAGAACGGCAGATGGACTGCGTTTGAGTTCGGTAATGCTGACAGAGCGGGATGCGAGAACCTGTTCCATGATGCGCCTCGTAATCAAGACAAAATTTAGATACCCTATTCTAGTCGTTTTTTAGGGCTGCGGCAAGAATCAGAATAACTCAGCCACAATGAATGGAAAAATGGGGTCATGAAAGGTTGAGCCAGTCATGAAGGATCATGAAAACAGGACCGATGGGCCAAACAGCTCCCGGCTGCCGGAGGCCATGATACCCGCCATCGATCATGAAAAATGGATGATCTCATGGACTATACTTGGATTTTCCATGATTTTTTTATTCCCTGCCATGTGGCAATTGGGCAGTGATATGGTCCCTTATCTGGATACCATCAATCGCCCCCCCGACGTGCGATGGCGGGAAAATTTCACGACCTATTTTGTCTCCATTACCTTGGAAGCGACACCCTATATGATTTTGGGTGCATTCATCGCGGCGATGATCGAGGTGTTCATTCCCCAGACGTTGCTCCCCCGTATGGCCCAACGTCTGGGTTTGTGGGGGATTCCGGTGGTTATTTTGTCGGCACCTTTGTTCCCATCCTGTGAATGTGGTGTCGTCCTGGTGGTGCGCCGGTTGTTGGCCAAGGGACTCCCTTTGCCCCATGCCGTGGCGTGGATGTTGGCGGCCCCTATTTTTAATCCGGTGGTGTTGGTGGGCACTTGGCTGGCGTTTTACCAGGATTCCCTGTATCCCCTGTTGCGGGGACTTGGTGGCATTCTGGTGGCCATGGTCATCGGATTCTTGTTGCTGGGGGTATCGCGGAAACAGGCGATTATCCCGGCGTTGGAACAGACCCTCCCCCGTTCAGGGGGGGAGGCCGCCATCCCTGCTGCCCAACATATGTGTGTGCCAGAAAACGGTTGCGATCATCACCACGGTGTCGGCGGCGCATGGGGTGGGCGGTTGCGCCATGCCTTGCTCCATGTGCGCCATGATTTTCTCGAAATGGGAACCTATTTCCTGTTTGGCGTTTTTCTGGCCAGCTTGATGAAAACTTTTATCGCTCCAGAGTCGCTCTTCCAGGTGGGAAATGGAGATGTCAGTGGCCCGGCGGCCATGATGGGTCTCTCCTTCGTCCTTTCCCTTTGTTCCGAAGCCGATGCCTTCGTGGCGGCAAGTTTTGCGGAATTTGATCGTTATGCCCATGTGGCATTCCTGGTGCTGGGGCCGATGCTGGATATCAAACTGTTGCTGATGTATCGGACAGTTTTCCAAACAGGATTCATTGTCCGCTTGGCTATACTGATTCCTCTCTGTGTATCCTGTTATATCCTGCTGCTGCATAGGATCCCCCAGGGATGGTATGATGGGTGGTATGATTTATGGTATGATTTGGTGTATGGGATGGGAGGAATGATGTGATGTCCCGGTTTGGATTGTGGAAAAACCTGCAACTTTATGGCTGGCTGGCTTTTTTCCTTTATATGATCCTTTTGGGACGGGAGAGTTCCTATCTGGCCGATCTGCAAGGCGATGTTTTGTTGGCGGGGACAGTTTTGCTGATTGTGGTTTTGCTGGCGGATTTGACCCAAAAATCGACTGAAAAAGCGAGAGACGGTGGTTACAGGCTGCCATGGCGTCATCGCTTGGCACTGGCCGTGGAAACGTCGGGACATTGGGTACCCTTGATTTTGGCCTTGTTGATGGGTGTAACGACGTTGAACATGGATGCCGCCAGCCTGCGCAACGGGATTCAGATGCGGGTTTACGACCCTGCACGGCAAACGGGAGCGGCCCGCTATGACCCTTCCCGCCTGGGACCGGGGGAATTTTTTACCGTCACTTTGATAGACCTGTACAGCAATCCTGATTTGGAAACAGACGTTCGCGTTGAATTGACCGGACGCATCACCCACATGACCGGCGAAGAGGTTCGGAAACGGTTTCCAGAAAGGGGGGATGGGGGGGTGTTTGTCCTTTATCGGTTTGCCATCGCCTGTTGCGCCGCCGATGCGACGCCATTGGCCGTGGTCTTGGAAAACCTACCCTCGGAGAATATGCCGAAAGAAGGGGAATGGTTGACGGTGCAGGGGGTTACCCATCTTTTGCCGGGTGAACCCAAAATTGTGGCATTACGGATTGAGACGATGAAGACCATCCCCCAGCCTAAACGCCCTTATCTCAGTTGGCTGGATGCGTCGTAATCTCTCCATCAAATCTTTGAATCTAGGGTTGTGGTGGATGAACGTGACCAAAGGGGCGTTTTAATGACTGTCGTAGCGGAAAACAAGTTGGGAGGCAGTAACGGGAATCGTGGACTATCCCCGATTTATCTGGACGGGGAAGACGCAAATAAAAAAGCTAACGTTGTGCATCTACGGCGCAGTGGGCGGCGGAAAATCGTTTTCGGATGGTATGGAGGAAAATTCTCCCACCTGGATTGGTTGCTTCCCTTGCTCCCAAAATGTCACCACTATTGTGAACCCTTTGCAGGTTCTGGAGCCGTGTTGCTCAATCGTGCGCCATCACCCGTAGAGACATACAATGATATAGATGGTGATGTCACCAATTTTTTCCGTGTATTGCGCGACCAAAATGAAGAATTGATTAGATTAATTGCATTGACCCCCTTTTCCTGTGAGGAATACTATCATGCAATTAATGCGTCTACCAGTGAGGTCAGCGCGGTTGAGAGAGCGCGTCATTTCTATATTAAGGCGAGGCAGACACGCACTGGCCTTGCGCAAACCGCATCTCTTGGGCGTTGGGCCAATTGTAAGGATACCAGTCGTGCAGGAATGTCTGGAGTGGTATCACGGTGGCTTGGTGGCGTTGAAGCCCTTGACGATATAGCACAGCGTCTTCTTCGCGTTCAGATTGAAAACCGCCCCGCTATTGATATCATCCATCTTTATGATGGACAAGACACTCTTTTTTATTGTGATCCACCTTATCTCCACGCCACGCGGGGCGATGCAAAAGCGTATGGATTTGAGATGGACGAGGGCCAGCACCGCGAGTTCGCCAAGGTGGTCAATGAGTGCCGCAGTAAGGTGGCAGTGTCTGGATACGAACATCCTTTTATGGATGAACTGTTTCCGTCCGCTAAATGGTTAAAAACGCTTGGTTCGGACAAAACTATTCATTCAACAAAAGATAAACGACAAGAAGTCCTCTGGACAAATTACACGCCAAAAATCACCAAGGACTTGTTTTCATAATGACTGCGCACCAACCATTAGATCATAGATTGCAATCTATCCACGATCAGGCATGGGCGAATATCTCCGATAGCGTCATTATGGACCAATCTATTCGTGATATGGTCGATTATGTTTGTCGCAATTTATCGAATAGGGCGTGCGTGCGCCTGCTTATGTCGTGCCTATTAGGTAAGATAGAAAACCCATCGATCGACCCGCGCAAGCCATATACAGAAATTGGGACTGATGACAGTTTTTCAGGGCGCACCCTTGATGAACGTTACCTTACCGCCTTCATCACCAAACATCATTTACCTTGTAACGCGACCACGGCTTTTCTGACCCCAACGTTGCGCAATATCAATCGGCCATTGATGCCTGATGTCGATCTTGTCGGTCGGCCACGAGAACTCTATGTCAAAACATTGCAATTGCTGGACGAGGTTGCTTCTGGACGCATGGATGCAGAAAATCTGTTTGTAGAAACTGTGAGAGTTTTGCTTATCATGCGCGATGAAAAGATGGCGCGTATGCAGTCGCTTATGGACTCATTGAAGCGCACAGAAGGTAACCGTTCACCCCCCCCCCTATTTTGGGACCGGAAAAACGATCAGTCATGGGAAGCAACTTCCTTACTTAAGTGGCCATCACAGCCGACAAAGGCGGCACCGCCTCGCCCCTCCTACGCCTAGTGATCGTATCTGCCAGAAATGGCCATGGCAGTTGATGATATTCGATTTTTCAGT
>JADGCQ010000147.1 GCA_015228925.1 Magnetococcales bacterium
CAAAACCCTGGGGGCAATCCCCCAGACCCCTTTTTTCTTTTAATAATTTTCTAGGCTGTATCTCAAGTCATCAGCGATCCATACGCCCTCATGTCAAGAGATTCTAAATGCAATTGCCCTGGAAATCAGGCGTCCAATGTTGCGAATTTCTCATAAAGAGTCTATCTTTATAAACGAGGCCAGCCCCGGCCCGTTGGCCATACCGGCCCAACCATCTTTGACATGGCGATACCCATTTGGATACCCAGGATCGTACCGGACCACCTCCCTACGAAGCATCATCCGCATTCAGCGATGAAATCTTGGCGTCGGATCCCCGTTTTGCCCCACTCAACACCGCATTGCAACACGAACAGGTTCTCCCACCCCAGCAGTTGACCCAATTGCTGGGCTGCCAAGGGCTAAACGATTCCACCAATCTTCTGCATGTGTTTCTTTCAGCGGGTCTGATCACCTCGGAAGCAATTCAGCAGGCCAAGGAGGGAAAAAGAAATACCCTGGGGCTACCCATGTGGAAAATTTTGTTTGATCGCGGAATCATTGGTCCAAGGACCATGGCCATGGGATTGGCTTTGACCCTCAACCTCCCCTACACCGAGTTGGATCCAGAAGATGTCGATCCCACAGCGATTCGACGGATGGATGGACACAACGCCATGGGTTGGGAAGCACTTCCAATACGGTGGGATGGTGCGGTGTTACTCATGGCATGTGCAGACCCCAAAAAAGTCGATCTGGACCGGGCGGAACAACTGGCGGGAATCAAAATTCACCTGTGTATCGCACCGCGCCATCTTATCCTGGATGCCATCGCCCATTGGTATGGCGGAGAAACCAACACCGCCATCGGTCAATCCTTGGGTATGCTGGACTTGCGTGGCCTAACGCCCACCGTGTTGTCAACATTCAACCCCAACGTGTCCGTCACGATGTTGGTGGACCAACTCATCGTCAACGCCATCACCAAACGCGCCTCCGATATCCACGTTGTCCCAGGTCAACGCTTTCTCCACATCCATTTTCGCATCGATGGTCGCTTGTTGGAGGAGACACGCTTCCCTTTGCATTTAAAAAATTCTTTGATCTCCCGCATCAAAGTTATCGCCGGAATGGACATCGCCGAAAAACGGTTGCCACAGGATGGCCATATTCAGGCGCGTCTGGCGGACCGGGTCTTGGATATCCGTGTTTCCGACATCCCCTCGGTGCGGGGAGAAACCATGGTGCTGCGCCTTTTGGATCTTCAGGTGGGACTGGTTCCCATGGAAAAGCTTGGATTTGAAGACAATGATTTGGAACGCTTTCGTCGCAATGTGGCCCTTCCCCACGGTTTGATCTTAGTGACCGGACCCACCGGAAGCGGCAAATCGACGACGCTGCGTGCCGCCTTGGACTATATCGTTCGCCATCAGTTTTGCCATATCCTCTCCGTTGAGGATCCCGTGGAAGTCCGTATGGAAGGGGTCACCCAAGTTCAGGTCAATCCCCGTATCGATTTTACATTTCCCAGGGCTTTGCGTCAGTTTTTGCGTCATGACCCAGATGTCATCATGGTCGGAGAAATCCGTGACACCGAAACGGCTAAAATATCGGTCCAAGCCGCATTGACAGGACATCGGGTTTTTTCCACCCTCCACACCAATGATGCCCCAGGGGCGGTGACACGGTTGGTAGATATGGGGGTGGAACCGTTTCTGGTCTCTTCCGCCATCAGCATGGTCGTTGGACAACGCTTGGTCCGTCGTCTGTGCCCCACCTGCCGCTGGGGGCACCCACCCACACCGCAAGAATTACGGTTATTATCCATCATCGCCCCCACGCGACCCACATCCCAGTCTGTTGAAACGTTATATGAAAGTCCAGGCTGCGCCGCTTGTAATCATACCGGACATATAGGACGCACGGTGATCTATGAAATGTTGGCCATCGATGAAACATTGCGGCAAAGCATTGCCCGCAACGAAAGCACCTCCAGTCTGCGTCGCACTGCCCTGGATCGGGGATTCAAATTGTTGGTGGAAAACGGTTTGACCAAGGTTATTCAGGGGGTTACATCGCTTGCGGAAGTCGCTCCTTATATGGAACCTTTGATGAATGACGGTTAAAGAGGATTGCGATCATGTTCTTTGGATTTTTTCGTTTGTTGATGATCATCGGCATGATGGGGGCGGTTCCTGCCATGGGGGAACCGCCACCACCGTCACAGCAGCCGATCTGGGATATGGAATCGTTTTCCCTGGACGGTCTGGCTGCTACCCGGGGGGAGGTGGAACAGGCACTCACCGCCATTCCATCCGATTCCAAAGAATCCAGTCCCGAAGGGTTGATGCGGTCGGCACTGAAATCCCGGCAATCGTTGTTGGTGGAACTTGAAGAATCGTTGAAACGGCGGCTTATGTTGCAAACAACGGCACCACAACGGATTCAATCGGCGGAAGAAACGTCCAACGCCCTGGCGCAATTAAAAAAACGACCCGAACCCATCCCACCCAAAAATCCCACGGATGCCATGTTTGACGCTGTGCGGGAACGCTTGAATGCCGCTTCTGGGAAACTGGAAGAACTCAAGCGGGAAATACGAGAACGCGCCGATATCATGCAAGGTCTCAGCGAGCGGATGACCAAGATGCGGGATCGCCAGCGTGAAGCCCAACGCAATGAAGAAAAATTTCGCAATCTTCTCGTAGGTACCAATCCCATCGATAATCGTGTCGTTGTGGTACGCATCGAAAATGAAAAACTCACCCAACGTGTTGCCTCGGAAATCATCAAAGAACTGGAAGCGGAACAGGAATTTGAGAAACAAACGGCGGGTGTCCGCGACCAACGGATGGAATGGGCACAGTTGGAATTTGATCGCATCCAACAAGAGTTTCTCCTTTACCAGGAAGCATTGACCAAGCTTCAGAATCAAACCTTGAGAGTCCAAGAAGCTGAGATTACCCAAAAAAATGAGGCCGTTGAAAAAGCCACCAGCTTGGATGATCTTTTTTTGGCCACCTGGGAGGCGAAAATTGCCCGCGTGCGGCGCAATACAACCGGCTATTCCGCATTGCTCAATGAAATTTTGGCCTCCAGTGCTGAACAGGAAGATAAATTGAAGATGGAACGCGAAGAGCTTAAAAATTTGCGTACCATGGCGGGGCAAGGATCCAGTTTGAACGAACTGGCATCGGAAATTTTTAAAGAGGCCTACCTGCGGGTCAGCAGCAGCAAAAAAGAATTGAAGGCCGTTGATGATAGTGATCTGGATCAACGCATCAAGGAGGCGATGGCGCGGCAATTTGAAATCACCGCAGCACTGCCCGGATTGCGCGGACAATGGCGGGGAGAGCTACAAAACGCATCTCAGGGATTAAGTGAAGAGCAACTCAAACCTTTTATCGAAAAAGCGGAAAAAATTTTTAACGCCTATCGTTCTCAACTTTCTGAAGAAAAACGTCTTTTGCTCGATATCAATCTTCAGGGGCAACGTCGGAAGATCTTGCCCATGGAGCGACAGGAAGTATTGGCAGAATTGGAATCTTTTGTATTATCACGTATATTCTGGGTGCAGGACAACCTGCCCGTCGGGTTGACCATGGTGCGTCAGTTGTTGGGTGAAGTTTTTTCGCTCAACCGCCCCCTTTCTCTGGTCAACTGGTGGCTTGATGTTCTCTCAATAAAAACCTTGGATATCTTAGTCCGTTTTGTCCAAAGCGGGCGCATGGCATTCCTGGGTGGACTCATCTTGGTGGGATTGCCATTATTTCTCGTTTGGATGGGTCGCCATATCCGTCATATCGCCCATGCGGATGCTCCAATGGACCAATTGACCTCTACAAGTACGGCCAAAGCACATATGTTTGGCATCATCGCGACGGGTCTTACGCCGTTTTATTTGCTGGTCGTCGCCTTGGCCATCGATTCGATGGGTTTTCCTGCCGCTTTGGGTACGGTAAGCTCCCGATCCTTGATCCATATTGCCTTATTTTTATTTTTATGGCGACTCAATGTTTCTTTTCTGCGCCCCCCGGCGGTTTTGGCAGCGACCGTGGGAATTCCAGAAGATATTTGCCACGATGTGTACCGGGCCATTCGCATTGTGCTGCTGGCCTACTTGGTTTGTCTATTACCCTGGATGATATTTAATCATTGGCCTTTTCATTTTGAGGTGCTGCCCCGCCTGGGTTGGACCCTGTTTCAAATCGCGGTCATGGTCGCCATTTACCGTCTGATTCGATTGCGTTCCAGCTTGGTACAAAGGTTTTTCAGTCTGGGGGACCGAACGCGGATATTGGCACGCAATTGGGGTCTGATCACGTTTCCGGCGGTGATGTTCATGGGCCTCATCGTAACCATGGATCTCTTGGGATATCATTTTGGTTCCCGCTATCTGGCAATCAACGGCCTTTTAAGTTTTGTAACCATCATGGCCATGACGGGTGCCTACCGGATTATCGCAGTGGCATCGGAAACCATGGCGCAACGCTGGGGGGGGGGATATACCCTGACCTCTTCAGGCCAACCGGACCTCTCTAAAAAAGCACAGCTAGTCCGTCAAATTCAGGGGCCGCTGAGTTGGATGGTCTTTCTCACAGGGGTTTTTTCCCTGGCCGGTTATTGGGGGATCAACGAAAGTGTCATCCACTCCCTAAGTGATGTCACCCTGTACAGTGTAACCGGTTCCGACGGTCAGATTCAGTTTGTCACGCTAGCCGATTGGGGTTCGTTTTTATTGTGCCTGTTTTTGGTATTTTGGATCGCCAACCGTTTGCCCCATGTGTTCAACTGGTTTGTCTTTTCACGAATGAATACCGATCCGGGAATGCGTTATGCCATCATCACCATGACGCGCTATTTTGTGATTCTTACCGGTATTTTTATCGCATTTTCATTTCTGAAACTGGATTTGGCCAAAATTGGTTGGTTGGCTGCGGCCATTTCTGTCGGATTAGGATTTGGTCTCCAGGAAATTGTCGCCAATTTTGTCAGCGGGATTATTCTTTTGGTGGAGCGTCCCATTCGTGTGGATGATTTAATCACTGTGGGCACTATGTCGGGGCGTATCACCCGCATCAACATTCGCGCAACCACCCTGCGCAATTTTGATCAACAGGAAATCTTAATTCCAAACAAACAGTTGATTACACAGGAGGTGACAAACTGGACCTTGGGAGATACCAGAATCCGATTGGTTATTCCCATTGGCGTCGCTTACGGATCGGATGTAGATCAAGTTGGCACCCTTTTGGAGGAGCTGGCCAAAAGTCTTCCTGAAGTATTGGCCGATCCGGCTCCAGAGGTGTATTTCCTTGCGCATGGTGCCAACTCTCTGGATTTTGAGGTACGGGTTTTTCTGGACCATCCGAAGTTAAAGTTACCCGTACAAGATCGGCTGAACAGGCTGATCTACAAGCGGTTCCGGGCGGAAAATATTGAGATTCCTTTTCCCCAGAGTGATATCCATATCCGTTCTGGATTGGAAAGATTGTGGGCGACACCGGTATTGGAAAACTGACACCCAATTTTTCCGTGGATCCGGTTTTGATTTTTGTCAGCGGTAACAGTACCGGCCATCCTCGGCCAATGCGCGCAAGGTTTCCAGCAAATCCTGGCAGCCGATGGCTATGGCCTCCAGGCGGTGCAAACGACTTTTTTTATAATATCCCCGATGAACAAGGTCCGGGACAATCAAACGCAGGTCGCGACGACGCGAAAGGTTGGGATCAAACAAATGGGTCGTGGTTGGCCACAGTTTGCCGTCACTATCCCGGCTGTGTAAACACCAGGTTTCCTTGGTGAAAGGATCATGCGGTAGGATGGGGCGGATGATCTCTTCGATGGCATGAAAAAAAGTCAACGCCCGAATATCCACCCCCAACAGCAGATTGATTCCGTTGTGTTCCAACATGCGGGCATACGGAGAACCCGCCCCACACGGGGTACGGCACAGGTGGTGATCTTGGGTGATGACCTCGGCCAAGGCACCCCAAGCAGCCACGGAATGCGTTGGATGGAGGCTGCGAACGACGCCACGGCTACGCCGGAACAATTCCGATACCAATCCCATCTGGCTGGGGGTCCGTCGTATATCGAACACCTGCCCGCTCTCGGCCCAGTCTCGGGCCAATCCGGTGAAGGGGAGCGTCGGCATCAACAAGGTTCCATGGCTGCCGACGACCTCCTGCAAAATACCCATGAGATCCCGGGGCGTCCCGGTAAACCCTGCAAATCCATCCCAGGAACAGTGGACCATGACCACCGCCCCTGGCCTTATTCCCAGACGACCCAGGAGGGCAACCAGATCGTTGGCATCAAAACCTTGAAACCGGCGGATGGCTTGCAAACGGAGTCGCTGGTAACTGGATTTGAGGCGTTGTTTCATCAGAATGGACAATCGTTGGCTCATAAGATTTTGGGGGGCATGGTGCCGTTTTGGAGCTTTGGGGGCACGGTTCCAGTTGGGAGGAACCCATCGTATTGAACTGATTTGGGACCATTGCGCAATACGGGCGACTTATGATTATATACGGCCTCGGTGATCGCCTTCCGACATTTTACCCAAACGACCGCGAAAAACAAATCTTTCACATCCCAATGACGGCGTGTTTCAGTGCCGATGTTGCAATGGTGTGTCGGGATATCCAACCCTAACTGTGAAAATCATTGGTAACCATGGAAACGGAATTAGTCAGTCAACTCACCGCCTTCATTCAGGTTATTTTTATCGATTTGGTGCTTGCCGGTGATAATGCCATCGTCGTCGGGATGGCGGCGGCTTCGGTCCCTCCGGCAAACCGCAAACGGGTGATCATCCTGGGAACGGCTGCGGCGGTGGTTCTGCGCATTTTGTTTGCTCTGCTAACGACCCAATTGCTCCAGATTGTCGGTCTGACGTTGGCGGGTGGCCTGTTATTGTTGTTTGTCGCTTGGCGCATGTTTCATGACATCCGCGCCCATGGCAAAGAAAAGACAGACGCAGAAAAACTCCAGGAAGTCTCCGACAATAAAGCCGACAAAACGGTCGCCGCAGCGGTGTGGCAGGTGGCTATGGCAGACCTGTCCATGTCTTTAGATAACGTTTTGGCTGTTGCCGGAGCCGCCAAGGATCATCCTGGAATTCTCGTCGCCGGATTGGTCATCGCCATCATCATGATGGCTTTCGCCGCCAATGCCATCGCCGGTTTGATACAAAAGAGACCATGGCTTGCCTGGATCGGACTTGCCATCATCACCTATGTGGCGTTGGATATGGTATGGCGGGGTTATCATCAGGTTGTCCCCAGCATGGGTGGAATATGAGTGAAAAGGGATGTCGTCCTCCAATTGTTCCCATGGTTTAGCCAGAGGGGTCGTTCGGAAGGGATCGGTTCATACGGGGGAGTGTCAGGCAGATTTTGCCACGAAAGGTGAAGCCAGGCAGGCAATCTTCAGACGTGTTCTGGTGCCAGATCGAAACCACAAGGCCACACCAGGGTGGGCCATGCATCAAGAAAAACACGGCGAAATTCCTCCGGGTCGCGTAATGGCGCGGCAGACGCTCTGGATTGTACCAAATCCGCCAAGTCTGCTACCCCCCCTTCACCCGAGTTGAAGGTCAGACGCAAGCGATAGTCCCCCAGGTATTCCACAGTTTGCACGGATATAAACACGATACCTCTCCTGCACACGAGTGGGGCAATTTTATGGAATTCCTTGCTCTCCCACATGGAGAGCAATTCTACTTGATGCATCTCCATCCACTCTACGACGCGAATACCTCGTCCACGGAATTGGCGAACACGAAGTTGTCACTCCATGTTTCAATCAATTCCAGCTCCGCTACCGCTATTTTCTCAGTTGCCCAATCCGGCGTCTGGCCAAACTTACGACGCATCAATTTCAGAAGCATGGAAGCGGCTTCTTCCTTTCGCCCCTCCTGTCGCCCTTGTGTAATCATTTCCTGTGCAAATATCGACATCATGTTGATTTCCTCCTCAGGACGTACCCTGCGAATGATTTCACGCACCGTCGGTTCATCAGTGCTGCGGTAGGTCTCAACCACGAATCATGTCAGCCATCGATTAGCCATTGGGGATATGTCACGACGCGAATACCTCGTCCACGGAATTGGCGAACACGAAGTTGTCGCTCCATGT
>JADGCQ010000148.1 GCA_015228925.1 Magnetococcales bacterium
CCGTCGGTTGTTCCAACATTCCTACCGTCATGGCAACATCTTGGAGGGGGCAGGAACGGTAACAAACGCCGCACGTCTTCCCCTGGTAGGAGTAACATAAATTTTCATCGACTCGTGCCCGACCCATACGCACGCTCTGGAGGATCGGGTCGGCATCCTTGGGGATTTTTTCAAGGGCACCGGAAGGGCAGATCTCCCCGCACTTCATACACAGGATGCATCCTTGTTCCCGGGGAATGATGAACGGGGTATCCAGCGAGGCGATACCATTTTCCAATCCAAAAAAATTGATAGCGCGGTTGGGGCAGATTTGTCCGCACTGTCCGCAGCGGATGCAATGATCCAAAAAACGGTCCTCCGTCCCCGCGCCGGGGGGACGGAGAAACCGGGTCGAATGACTTTGCTTTGCGGCTCCCTGGGCCTCGTTTGACCCCGACAGAGATGAAACGCCGAGGATGGCCATGGTTTTCAACACATCCCGGCGTTTCATGGAGCCTCCTTTGAGCTGAAATCAAACCAACCGATCATTGTTTCTGCATCAAACTTTTTCAATACGGCAGGCCAGTTTTTTAAAATCAACCTGGCCGGAAACCAAATCCCAAATCCGGCTGGAAGTCGCATTGGCCAGCCATTTGTTCTTTTTGGGATCGGCACTGTCGGCCACCGACAGGTTCCATGGGCTGAAAAAATACCCCCTGGGGACACTGTTGCGGGCCGGTTTGACCAGACTGTTGGTTCCCACCTGGGCGCGGGCCTGGAATTGACCGCGACGGGTGATGAGATTGACCAAATCACCATCCTTGATCCCCAGATCCTTGGCATCATCGGGATGCATTTCTACATATTGTTCCGGCACCAGACGCCGGGTGGTGGGGCTGCGGTTGGATTTGGCGGTATGGAAATGTTCGTACACCACGCCGAGTCCCAGCCAGTACGGATATTTGCCTTCGGGTACTTTGTCCCATTGTTTGTGACGGAATTTTTCGTCGGGCAGGTCGGGGGTCATGGCCTTGTCACGGGCTTCGGTGATCAAGGGGATATTGTCGATAGTGAACAGATTCTTATTGCCATTCTTGTCGCCAAACTCCATCAACTTGGCGGTGAGTTCGGCCCTGTTGGAGTAGTCCATTTCGCACAACTTGAAGTGCATGTTGCCGTCTTTGTGGCGGAAGTTGCCGTAGGGCTTGTCGGCCCAAGTCCCTTCTTGACCCATGTAGCGGCGTTTGGTGCCACCCGCTTTGGCAATTTCATACGTGGGTGCGGGCCATTGAATGCCACGGAGTTGACGAAGTTGATCATAAGGATGAATCTTGTCGCGTTCCCATACTTCAATCATCCCGGTGAGGTCGCCATCCGACCCTTTGGAGGCATGGAGCATGTCGATCAACACTTCACCTGCATCATATTCGCCGGTGGTCGGATTTCTTTTCCATGGGAAGATTTTCTCCCCGTCCATCCCCATCAAGGTGGCGATGTGACGCCCCTTGTCGATCACCATGTCCAAATCGGGGCGGCACCCTTTGGGAGCCTGGGCCGCTTTATCAACCACATGGAGACGGCGTTCGGAGTTGATGTAGATACCCTGGACTTCGCCCCAGGTGGCGGCTGGCAGAATCACATCGGCATAGAGGTTATTGGGTGCGTGTCGATAGATTTCTTGGGCGATGACAAAGGCTTTGGTAAGCCCAGGACGGACTAGGTTGTGGGTATCGGGTAGATCGATGTGGGTGGCGTAGATTAAAAACATCGCCTTGACTTCACCCTTGATGGCCCGTTCCATCATTCCGACGGCAAAGCCGGGATTTTTAGCCGCTTGTGCGACTTTGAGGTTTTCTTCCGGGACGCGCCATGCGGTGGCCATCCGTGCGCGATGGGCATCATTGTCCAACCCTTCGTTGAAAGGGAGACGTCCTGTCAAACCACCGGTGAAACGTTCCCCCATGGCGTTGGGCTGTCCGGTCATGGAGAAGGGACCGCATCCGGGTTTGGCAAGGTTGCCGGTCATGGCGAGCAGGTTGACGATGGAAATAACGTTGTGTTGACCATGGATGTGTTGGTTATAGCCGATACCCCACATGATGATCACGCCCCCCTTTTCCTCGCCCGCTTTTTTGCGTTCTAGGCGTTTGCGGGTCGCCTCGGCAAACATTTTCGCCACCTTGCGGATGAGGGCAGGGGGGACTGGATGATTTTCGCCACCCATGAATTGTTGCACTTGCTCAGGGCTGTAGCGTTCCTGCACCCCTTTGACGTAGGCTTCCCAGCCGGTGGTATTTTTCTTCATGAAATCCCAATCGACAATATCGGGATGGTCTTTCAGGATGGTGTGGGCGAGGGCGTTGAGGAAGGCGATATCGCCGTTGAGGATAGGGACGTGGACGGTATTGTCGGGGTTGATGTCGGCATAACCCTGGGTGGTCCCGGTCCGACGCGGATCGACGACGACGGTGGGAATGTTATCTTTTTTCTTGTGGTCGGCAATGCGCCAGAAGACAATGGGATGGGATTCCCGGGCGTTATGGCCGAAGTGGATGATCATGTCGCACAGTTCCAGATCATCGTAGCACAGCGGTGGGGTATCGGATCCGAGGGTGGCGAAATAGGCGGTCACCGCCGAAGTCATGCACATGCGGGCATTGGCCTCGATGGTATTGGAGCCGAGAACACCTTTGAGGAACAAATTTTCAAGGTATTGTCCTTCGACGGTCAATTGTCCCGAACCGTAGAGGGCGATGGAATTGCCGGTGTATTTTTTGGCAAAGTGGGCCACTTTTTGGGCGATCATCTCACCCACTTCTTCGTAGGGAACCCGATCCCAAAGTTCCTCATCGAAGGCCCCTTTGGTGGTGCTGACATATTCGATGTCGCCGTGGTTGGGTTTATTCCACTCGGCCCAGACATCTTTGCGGACGTAGCAGTCGCCTTCAAGGCGATCTACATAGATCGGTTCCGCCGCTGTTAATCCCTTGATGCATTGCAATCCTTTGTTGGTGGGATGCTCGCGGTCCGGTTGCATGGAGACGATGCGGCCATTTTCGGTTTGGATGACCGTCCCACAACCGACGCCGCAATAGGGGCAGGCTGCCAAAGCGGTGCCACGGGTGATGGGTTGGTCTGCGGGTGCGGCTTCCAGTTCGGGATTGGCCCCGGTCATCAGACTGCCTCCGGCTGCGACACCGGCAATGGTGGCTCCGCCCTTCAGAAAGCTGCGTCGGCCCAAACTCATGCGATCACGTTTCATAGTGTCTTTTCCTCACAAAGATTTATCCTCGGTTTCATGGATCACGATGCCACCGGCGGATGGTCATTCCAAAATACGGAGATAGCTGATGATATCGTCGATTTCACCATCGCTCAGGTTCGCCAGACCATAGGATCCAGAGAAGCCACGCATGGCGGTATTGGACCGGCCATTTTTGACGATATAGCGGATGAAACCATCGCTGGCTTTACCCAGAAAGCCCGGCTTGCCAATGGCGGTACCCGATCCTTCACCGGCGTAACCTTCACCCCGTGGACCGTGGCACCCGGCACATACTTGTTCAAACCACCGTTTTCCCAGGCGGGGATCGCCCATGGAGATGTGATCGGCTTCGATATCTTTGGAGAGGTCCGGCCCTGTGCGGAAGCTTTTCAAGTAGGCGACCAGGGCATGAATGTCGTCTTTGGAGGCCAACACTTCTCCGAATGCGGGCATGGGGGTATCGACACGGCCATCGCGGATGGTTTCAAACAAAAATTGGTCCGAGGCGATACGGAGCAATTCTTTATTGGTGATGGATGGCGCGACACCCGCTTTCCCGACCCCCTCTTCCTGGTGGCAGGCGACGCAGTTTTCGGCAAAGAGAACTTGTCCTTTGCGGACCAGATCCGAGGTGGACTGGGCTTGTGCCTTGGCCTCTCCGGCATCGGTGGCCCAGGCATTATCCATGAGATTCGGCCCACTCACTGCCCAGCAGAGTGCCAACGCCGCTGCCCCCGCCAACATTTTCCGTTTCTTTTCCCGCATTTTCCTCTCCTTTGAATGGATGCCGCCTTAAAAATTTCGCTAGAACCAACCTTGGTCTCCCAATATATACATATTTTATTATGTGTTATATTAATTTGTACGGCATGAACATGTATAATTTTTCAAGAAACCAATATTCATAGGAATGTTGTTTCCACGAACGTTCCAGATCGTGGTATCAATCTAGCATCTTCAAACGGGAACGAGCGATAGAAAAACATGCATTTTCTGGGTTTGAAACTTGATATGGATCAATGTTTTGTTCTTTTTACCCTTGAGAAAACTTCATATAAAAATTATGAAGGGTACTGGGAGAGAAAATGATGAAGGGGAAGGATGGTTATTCGTGTCTAGGGTGATTGAAGACAAGTTAAAACGGTCTGAGCTTTTTTCTCCGTTGTCCACCGGGCAATGGGAACAGCTTCGTCCGGGGATTACAATGCAGGAAGTTGCCAAGAATGGGGTTCTCTTCCAGCAGAACCAGCCGTTTACCCATTTGTATTATCTTGACGAGGGGATTTTTAAGCTGGGATTGGAAATGGCTGAGGGGGGTGAGAAGATTGTTCACATTGCTAAAGCGGGTGAAACTTTTGCGACGGCCCTCATGTTTTTGGATCGTAAGGTTTATCCGGTTACCGCGCAGGCAATAAAAAAATCAAGGGTCATCGGTGTTAATGCGGCACATTTTAGGAAAATGCTTATAAATTCGCCGGAGTTATGCATGACCCTTTTGGGGGAACTCAGTCAGCGGTTGAGTGCCCATCTGGGTAATGTCCGCAATAATTGCTTGCGCAATGCCCAAAGTCGGGTGGCGCGTTATCTGTTGGAGGAATTGCCCCATGATCCCTATGGTCACCATGTGATTCAATTGGAAATTTCTAAACAGACACTTGCTTCCCTGTTATCCATTACCCCGGAAACTTTATCGCGGTCCCTGAGTGAATTTGAGAAGAAAAAAATTATTTTCATGCAGAATCGGCAGATTCAAATTCTGGATCTCAAAGCATTGAAGAATATTGCTGGCTTGTGTACCAATGGGGTGGAACCTCGGCGGAAAAAAGTGGAAAAGGATAATACCTTATTTGTCTAGCCCCAATAAAATTATTGCCACAACTTCAATACCGATATCACGATTCCCGCCATCGTGACCGTCAAGCTGAAGGACCAAATCATGAATCGGTCCAAACGGCGGATCACGTTTTCAAACTTGGCGTCCAAGCGGTGTTCCAATTGCTCGAAGCGTTTGTCTATCTGTTCCAGGCGTTTATCGACCTGCTCTAGGTGTTTATCTATCTGATCCAGGCGTCTTTCCACCTGATCCAGGCGTCTTTCCACCTGATCCAGGCGTTTATCCATCTGCTCCAGACGTTTATCCATCTGCTCCAGACGTTTATCCATCTGCTCGAAGCGTTTTTCCGCCAGATCCAGGCGTTTGTCCACCTGTTCGAAGCCTTGCTTCATCAATTCCCGTTGATGGCGCAGTTCTTCTTCGACGCGGATGATACGTTCACGAATTTCGATTTCGTACATGGGCAAGGATTTACCCAGATTTCTTTCGGCCAACCAATCTGTTAGATGGAACTTGACGTACTCGGATACACGTACCGTAATTTGTTCCATCTCACTGTCGTGCAAAGCCATGGTGTTCCCCCTCTCGTTCAGGGATTGTCCAAATGTTTCGCTCCTGCGCTATGAATAGACCTTCTTCCTGGAGTATACACGAGATTGTATCCATAGTCGTATTTAAAAAAAGCGTTGGCTATCGCTCTTGATACGTCACGCCGACGTTGGCTTATGTCGTTTCTTTGACTTTTGGGTCGCAAAGGGGCATGATGGGGGTGGAAGCTGATTGAGGGGGTGGTTGAAAAATCTAAAAAACGCTGACAGATAACCATCTCTCTCGCGATGAGGAACCGTTCAGGTCTTTGCTATGCCCCGACAATTGTTAATCATGCGTCACGCTAAATCATCGTGGGATGACCCTAGCCATACCGATTTTCAACGTCCTTTGGCGGGTCGCGGTCTGCGTGATGCACCCCGTATGGGACATTGGTTACACACCCAGAAACTTCGTCCCGACTGCGTACTTAGCAGTCCTGCCCAGCGGGCGCAACAGACGACGCTCATGGTGTGTAATGTCTTGGGGATCCCCCAGGAGGCGATCACCTGGAACCAGACCATCTACAACGCTGATCTCAAAGACCTTCTCGATGTCCTGGCAACGGTTCCGGGAACCGCTAGGCTAACCTTGCTTGTCGGTCATAATCCGGGTTTGGAGTTTCTTTACACCTTTTTGGGTGGTCGGCAGCCCGATTGTGCCAACGATGGGGAACTCATCAAAACCGCAAGCCAGGTTCTTTTGAGACTCCCAGAGGATTGGTCCAAACTCTCCCCGTGTTGTGGTTCCGTCGTCTGGGTCAAACATCCCAAAGATCTTTCCGCAACGGACCCCGAATAGTTCACGTTCAATCCCTTTTTAAATGGCCCATTCTCCATGTCTGGAATTGAAAAATCCCTGGAATATCTGCATAACTCTCGTTCCCGGCGGTTGGATGATTTTTGTCGGTATTTGGAGTTTCCTTCGGTTTCCAGTCTCCCCCAGCATGTCCCTGATCTTGCCGCTTGCGCCCAGCATACCGCTGCGTTATTGACCAAGGCGGGGCTGGCAGAGGTGCAAATTCATCCACTGGAAGGTGGTCCTTCGGTCGTTACCGGCTCTTGGAGGAAGGCCCCTGATCGGCCTACCGTGCTGATCTATGGCCATTACGATGTGCAACCGGTGGATCCTTTGGAACTGTGGGATCATCCTCCGTTTGCCCCCCATATCGCCCGTGATCGTGTTTTTGCCCGCGGGGCCACCGACGATAAAGGGCAGATTCTGATGCATATCCATGCGGTAGAGGCCATTTTACAGGCTACGGGTTCTCTCCCCGTCAATGTGATCTTCCTCATCGAGGGGGAAGAGGAGATCGGCAGTCCCCATCTGGAATCTTTTTTGTTGGCCAACCGGGATCTTCTGCGTGGGGATCTGGCGGTGATATCCGATTCTTCCATGTGGGGGGAGGGGATGCCAGCCATCACAACCTCCTTGCGGGGATTGGTCCGTCTGGAGATGACCCTCACCGGACCCCAATGCGATTTGCATTCGGGTAGTTTTGGTGGGGCCATTGCCAATCCTTTGGAAGTCATGGCCAGAATGTTGGCGTCCGTCAAGAGTCCTGAGGGACGTATCCTCATTCCAGGTTTTTATGATGATGTCGTGGCGTGTTCTCCAGCACTGCGTGAACAGATGGCGGCCCTCCCGTTTGTACCACAGCGATTTTTGGGGGATGTCGGGGTTGCCGCATCCTGGTGCGAACAGGGGTATTCTATTTTGGAGAGTATTTGGCATCGACCTACCTTTGAGATCAACGGTATGTGGGGGGGCTTTACTGGACCGGGTTCCAAGACGGTATTGCCTTCCAAAGCCCAAGCCAAACTTTCCATGCGCTTGGTTCCCAACCAATCGCCCGGCGATATTGCCGATAAGACCATGGCCTTTTTGAAATCGCTGCTCCCCCCCACTGCCCAATTGGAGATTCACCGTCCCAAAGGGGGGAGTCCGGCGATCCGTTTTGCCGATGATTTGCCTTCGTTTGCTGCGGCCAGGAGGGCACTCAGTGAAAGTTTTCAACACCAAACCGTGTCTGTCGGTGAAGGGGGGACGATCCCCATTGTGGCCCGGTTGAAAGAATTATTCCATATGGATACCCTGCTTCTGGGATTTGGCCTGGCCGATTCCAGACCGCATTCTCCCAATGAAAACCAACACCTGCCAACGTTTTATACGGGGACGGAGGGGCTGGTCAGGTTGTATCATTATCTGGAGACGATGGACAGAGTGTCGGAAGGCTGAAAACATTGTCACCCCCCCAGGGCAATTGCATTTGGAATCCTTTGACATTAGGGCGTATTGATGTCCGATAGCTTGAGATACACCCTAGAAAATTAT
>JADGCQ010000149.1 GCA_015228925.1 Magnetococcales bacterium
GCAGATTCAAGACGAAGGATTCTATGCGGCATCACACAGTTTGCAACATGAGCGAAATAAATACCTAAAAAAAAAGGGCCTGGAGGATTACCCCCAAACCCTTTTTTTCTTTGTGATCGTTGCCTGTTTTACATCGTCGCGGTGTTGTGACTGCGCGAGGGGCCGGAGGCACTCCGATTGGGACTGCGCCGCCGACGCTTGGCCGTCGCGTTCGGGTTAACGGTTTTCTTGCGGGGAGAGGCGTTGGGATCCACCGCCATGGGGATCGGGGCGGCCTGATGAAACGGATGATCAATGTCCAACGGAACCTTGCTGCGCAGAATTCGTTCAATCGCAGTCAAATATTTCCGTTCCGAAGTGTCACAGAAAGAAATGGCCGTCCCCTTGCGACCCGCACGCGCCGTCCGTCCAACACGATGGATGTAGCTTTCCGGTTCGATGGGCATGTCAAAATTGATGACATGGCTGATTTCGCGGATATCAATCCCCCGGGCGGCAATGTCGGTGGCCACAAGAACACGGATTTGTCCCGCTTTGAATTGCCGCAAAGCCTCCGTCCTAGCACTTTGTGACTTGTTGCCGTGAATCGTCGCAACCTGAAACGATTGTTTGCTCAACCCCTTGGCCAGCCGGTCGGCACCGTGTTTGGTGCGGGTAAAAACCAAAGCCCGTTCCATGTCTTCATGATCCAGACAAAGTTTCAGCAGATGGGGCTTGTTGACTTTTTCCACAAGCAACACTTTTTGGTTAACCCCTTCGACCAACGTTGAACTGCGGGCCACCTCCACCTGCAAAGGGTCACGCAACAGTGTCGCCGCCAATCCCGCGATCTCAGCAGGCATGGTGGCGGAAAACAGCAGCGTTTGCCGTTGTTTGGGCAACATGGCAGCCACCTTGCGGATATCGTGGATAAATCCCATGTCCAACATGCGGTCGGCTTCGTCCAGGACAAAGATTTCCACGCTTCCCAACCGGATATGACCCTGATGAATCAAGTCCAAAAGCCTCCCCGGTGTGGCGACCAGAATGTCTACCCCCCGTTTCAGGGTTTTGACTTGTGGCCCTTGGCCAACGCCGCCAAATATCACCGTATGAATCAGCCGAAGGTTTTTACCCAAATCACGAAAACTTTCTGCAACCTGGGCAGCCAGTTCCCGTGTCGGCGTCAATACAAGACAGCGAATGGGTCGTGTGGCAGTGGCGTTGGAGGGTTTACGGGCTAAAATATCCAACACGGGCAGCGCAAAGGCAGCCGTTTTGCCAGTTCCGGTTTGGGCGATGCCGAGAAGATCGCGTCCTTGGAGTACAGGAGGGATGGCTTGGACCTGGATTGGGGTCGGTGTTTGGTAGCCAAATTTGACGAGGGTCGATTGAATGGTACTGGAAAGATTCAATTGCGCGAAAGGAGACACATGATTCCTAGATAAATAAGGGTGGGTGCGATAAGTAACGATACGGAACGCCCAACCCCACCGCAGAATAATCAGCCGCTCACCCTGCCGAGACTAGTGTATTTACGCACTCTTGTCAACCATACCTGTCTTCACGCAGCAGGGCAATCGCATTTGAAATTGGTACATCCAAGCCCTGGTGTCTCAGAAATTTCAAATGCGATTGCCCTGAATCAAAGGGGGATGTGTGCGTGCGCCGCCACTTCGCATGGGTCGGGAAAAAGAAACCATTGTTGAAGTAAGTAACTCTTTTCATCATGTTGGGCTTGGTTCTGTAACCAAGCCATGGGGTCACGCCGTGGCCGCTCTCCGTGACGATACCCTTCCAGGAGTTGGAAAAACGTCTTTTTTTGTCGCGAAGTCAGCTCTTTTTTAAAGAAGCCAAAAAGGTGCATCATGCAGTCTACGGCCAGTGCCACCGTCGCCGGTTTGGCCAGTGCCCGCATCAGACCCTGGCCATAGTCGGCAACGCATCCAGGTTTTCCGGCGTTGGCCGCCAAACGACCCAAGTTGCGCATGGCTTCACGATCATGAAACATGATCTGAAACTTATGTCGGGCGTGAAACGCCATCAAACCCGCCCCCCCCCCATCTTCCTGGTGAAAACGTTGCCAGCGATGAGCAACGAACATCCGTTCGATAAAATGGTGGCGATGGATCACATCGGCCAACAGATAAGATTCCTCCACCACCACCGCCAGGGGAAATGCCTGGCAAAAGGCGGACGCAAACAAACCCGATCCGGTTTGCGGTTCGGTGGATTGCGGATTGAATATCGGCACCCCATCGACACCACAGGATGGGGAACGGCTTTTAAAAATAAAACCACAGGGTTGCATCAAGACAAGACGCGAGAGTTCAGACGTACAAAAGGCGGCCATCCGGGAGGTCACATCCTGGCGTGTGGCAATGGTTATGAGCTGCGGGGAATGGCATTCTCCCTCCAGGCGCATGGGGGGCCGGGGGACGCCCAATCCCGCCTGAGTTTCGGGGCAGACGGCGATCACGTCAAACGTTTGGGACAACCCATCGCTGATCCAGGGGATCCGTTTGTCCTGACCGTCGTAGCGCACCGGAAAACCCAGCAAACAAGCACTCACCCCCAGCGGGATCTTCGATTCTTGCATGACGTGGCACCATTGGACGAGTCAGACATCAATCGGAATCGGGAACGACTTCCAGGATTTTTATGTCAAAGGTCAGGTTTTCACCCGCCAGAGGGTGGTTCGCGTCCAAGGTGATGACATCACCGTTGATTTCAATGATGGTGGCCGACATGTGACCATCATCCTCATCACCCAAGGAAAATTGCAATCCAAGTTCAAGTTCCATATCCTCCGGGAACAATTCTCTGGGAAAATCCCGTACCATTTCCTCGACCCATTCGCCATACGCCTCACGGGGAACCACCGTCACTTTTTTAGTCTCCCCCACCCGCATCCCCAATAATGCTTTTTCAAGTCCGGGAATGAGTGCCCCTTCTCCCAAAGTAAAGCGCAACGGTTCATCCCGCTCCACGGAAGAATCGAACACCACTCCATCGTCAAGGGTGCCGGTATAGTGCATGGCGATAATATCGCCGTTTTTGATGGTGGTCATTCAGGGATTCCTTCTCGATGGCATAGCAAGCCGGAATGTAGAGGTGGGGGCGTTTGGGGAGGGAAAGGAAAACCCGCTGACTCGATTTTCACCCTCAGGTTCTTCGCCAGAGGAACATGTTTTTGTCGCCAACACAAGTGCGGGCATTGAAACAGGCTCACTTTGGATTCCAGTTTTTTTCGCCGCCGACTGCCAGAAATTCAAAGGAGTTTGACCAGTGTGGCCACAACCGTTACGCCAACCACCAGCATGCCCCCGAGCCGCAAAGTAAGGGTATGGGTCAGACGGAGTTCCAAATCCTTCAGTCCACGCTCCAAATCCTGCTTGGTAGCCAATCGCTCATCAACCAACACCGCCAAGGTTTCGGCTTGGACTTCCGCCTGCTCCTCGGAAACCCCAACGGCCTTGAGCCTTTTAACATAGGCGTGTGTATCGAAAACAATCGCACCGAGCATACAGTCCATCCTCCTTATGAGATGAATCGTACCAGATTTGTTCTGTGAATGCGACTGTTGATCCCGGGCAATCGCATTTAAAATTTCTTTTCATCCCCGTCGATTGGGAATCACAAAAATTTCAGCACCACAAATCCCGCCAAAATCAGCACGACCATGGCGGTCATCACCAGCTTAAGCCGTTTTTCGACAAATCCGCGGATGGTTGGGCCAAACTTCCACAGCAGGGCGGCCACAATAAAAAACCGCATGGCCCGCGCCACAAAACTGGCAAAGGTAAATTGCAACAGATCAAAATGAAACGCCCCGGCGGCGATGGTAATTAATTTATAGGGGATGGGGGTGGCCCCCTTGACGATGATCACCCATACCCCATACGCATCGACCAACGGTTTGAATGCGTAAAATTTTTCGGTCAAATGGAAAATCTCCAGGATACGCATCCCCAGCGTGTCCATGAAAAAATATCCGATGGCATAGCCCAAATATCCCCCAGCCACCGACGCCAGAGAACAAACCAAAGCGAGGCGAAACCATTTCCCTGGTGAAGCCAACACCATGGGGATAAGCATCACATCGGGGGGGATGGGAAAAATGGAACTCTCGATGAACGAAACCAACGCCAACCAAACTTCCGCATACCGATGGCCCGCCTTTGCCATCGCCCAGGCATACAGCCGTTGCATCATGAGTTTATCCCCAAATATCTTGATTGACGTGGTTGAATGACGAAAAAATTGCGTTTCAATGACAAAGACCGTAACTTACCTGTATCATCAAGGGGATCGGGTCCGCAATATGTGGGCCGTGTTTGGGTTCAAAGAGAAAACTTTTTTCCGCTTGGAGAAAATACAATGCACAATCTTCAGGATCTCTATCGGATCCCCCTTCTGCTATTCTTGATGGCACTTTTTTCCCTTGCAGGATGCAGCCAAGAGGTCATCGTATCCGACATCGAGGTCAGAAACGGCGTGGCTTACCTCAAGGGAAGTTTCGACCCTTATTCCGGTCCCGTCAAAGAGTATTATAAAAACCCCGACGACACCAACAGCAAGCTCATGTTGGAGGGGACTTACTCCCGGGGCTTGAAAACCGATGTCTGGACAACTTACGGTTGGAATGGAGAAAAGTCCACCGTCAAATATGAAGAAGGCTTGGAAGAAGGAACGGCGGAGGAGTTCTTTCCCGACGGCAAAATGAAGCGGACCATTGCCTACTCCAAAGGTCGGCGTAATGGAATGAGCATCGACTATGACACCAAAGGCAACAAAATCCATCAGTTTTACTATCGCAATGGCTTCATCGAGCCGCCACCAAGCACGCGCAAGGAGGGGGCACGTCAAAAAGAAACGGACGATACACATGACAAAATGTATGGCAAAAAACAAATCACCATCATCGATTACATCATGGGGTTGTTTTGATACAGTTGCTAACCGATTGATTGATGAATAGCGCATCAAGGAGAAAACATGATGGGTTTTTTCGCCAAACTTGCCGGCGAGTTTATCGATATCATCGAATGGATCGATGATTCCACCGATACCCTCGTCTACCGCTTTGAACGCTATGACAATGAAATTAAATATGGGGCACAACTGGTGGTCCGTGAAGGACAACACGCCCTGTTCGTCAACGAGGGCAAGCTGGCCGACGAGTTTGGCCCTGGAATGGTCACCCTGGAAACCCGCAATATTCCCATTCTCTCGACCCTTCAAGGTTGGAAATATGGGTTTTCCAGTCCATTCAAAGCCGAAGTCTATTTCGTCAGCCTGCGGACATTCCCCAATCTGAAATGGGGCACCAAAAATCCCGTGATCTTGCGAGATCCTGAATTTGGCGCGGTGCGGTTGCGTGGTTTTGGCAGTTTTTCCATACGGGTGGTGGAACCCAAACAATTGGTGTCGGCATTGGTGGGTACCGATGGCCGCTTTACCCTGGAAAATATCACCGATCAACTGCGTTCTCTGTTTGTTTCCCGGTTTGCCGACGCATTGGCGGAAAGTCGTATACCATTATTGGATCTTTCGGCCCAATATGATGAACTGGGGGTCGTCTTGCAACAACGGATTGGTCCAGAATTTTTGGAGTATGGCCTGGAACTGGGAAAACCGTTGGTGGAGAACATCTCCCTCCCCGAAGAGGTAGAGAAAGTTTTGGATAAGCGGACCAGCATGGGGATGATTGGCGATCTGGGGGCTTTTGGTCGCTTCCAGGCCGCCATGGCCATGGAAAAAGCGGCAGAAAACCCCGGTCAAGCGGGAGGAATGATGGGGATGGGGGTTGGTATGGCGTTGGGTCAGCAGGTCATCGCACCCGGAGGACAACCCCCTGCGCAATCGGGAACGACACCACCTCTGCCGCCACCATTGCCCACCGCAACACCCTATCACTTGGTCATCCAGGGGGCGCAACAAGGCCCCTATGATCTTGCCGGAGTCAGGCAATGGCTCGCTTCCGGTCAGGTTTCCGGTCACACTCTCGCCTGGAAGCCGGGTATGCCCCAATGGGTGGCATTGCAACAACTCCCTGAATGGGCAATGATCGCGGGTACCGCCCCCTCCGTAGCAACGCCGCCACCCATTCCCGGACCCTGAACATGCCCATGAATCGAAAACCCCACCATCAAACGGCACCGGCATCCCCTGCGGAGGATAACGATCACTCTGGACCCCGGCAGTTTCCCTGTGGACAGTGTGGTGCCAGTTTACACTTTATCCCTGGGGCCACCTCTTTGGTCTGTACCCATTGTGGCCATACCCAGGAGGTCAAAGTCAGCAAGGGGGGGGCGGAAGAGCTTGATTTTGATGCTTGGATGGATCAAGGACAGGCCGATGACCGCATGCAGGATTGTATCGTCGTCCAATGCACGGGTTGTGGTGCCAAGGTGGAACCGGAAGGGGGAATTGTTGCGTTGCCATGTCCTTTTTGCGGCATTGCCATGGATTTGCGGGAAGTTTCCCAACGTCAAATCAAACCCACCCATCTATTGCCCTTCAAAATCACTCAAAAACAGGCACAAGACCATTTTAAAACATGGGTGGCCAGTCGCTGGTTTGCTCCAAGCCAATTGAAAAAAGCGGCGCGTCGTGAAACCCCCTTGAATGGTTTGTATATCCCCTACTGGACGTTTGATGCCCAAACCCAGAGTGATTACACGGGGCAACGGGGTATTCATTACCATGTTCAGGAAAGTTATACCGCTACAGAAGGTGGAAAAAGCGTGCAAAAAACCCGCACAGTCACCCGTACCCGTTGGAGTGCAACCAGCGGTCATGTTGCGCATTGGTTCAACGATGTTTTGGTCATTGCGAGTCATGCGTTACAAAAGGGGATGGCCGATCAACTGGAGCCATGGGACTTGGACAATCTGGTCGCCTATGATTCCAACTATGTCAGCGGGTTCCGTGTTCAAAGCTATCAGTTGGGACTGGTGCAAGGTTTTGAGGGTGCCAAGGAACGGATGACCGAAACCATCACCAAGCTTGTCCGGGAGGACATCGGTGGCGATGCGCAACGGATTGACCATCTTTCCACCCATTACAATGCCATCACCTTTAAACACATTCTGTTGCCCATTTGGCTCAGCACCTATCGTTTTGGCAACAAAAGTTACCCGTTTCTCATCAATGGCCGCACCGGCGAGGTTCAGGGGAAACGTCCCTACAGTTGGGTCAAGATCACCTTGACGGTCTTGACCATCATGGCGATTTTGGGTGGCCTTTGGTGGTTTTTCGGAGAACATGATCCGTCCACCGTTCCACCATCGCCCATCTAAACGATGAATGTTTCTGGTTCCGCCAAACCCTGGGGAGAAAAGGGGGAAACCCTCAGAACCCTAGAAAACCATGAGCAATAGCCGTCATGAGCGCGTATAAACACCTGAATGCTGGAGAACGTCATGGATTCAGTCCGTTGGAATATCGCTGTATCGCCAGACACAGACAAGTCCGTGCGCATGTTTATCGCCGCACAGGGCGGCGGTCGTGAGGGCGACCTATCGCATTTCATCGAAGAAGCGGTGCGTGCCTACCTCCTGGAGCGAGCCGTCGAACAGGCCAAGAGTACCACCGCCGACATGAGTGAGACGGAACTGACCGATCTCGTCGAGGAAGCTATACAATGGGCGCGTGACCATTGATGCGTGTCATTTTAAACGGTGAAATCCTTGACCTCATCCTCTTCCACCTCCTTCCCCTCTGCCAGGAGGCGTCGGTATTCGCGATGGCTATGGAATGCCGAGGCCAAATAAACCCAGCTAAGCAAGAAAAGGGTTACCGCCAGATGGATCGTCAAAACCGCCAGGAAGATCACAACCCCAACCAGGGTTAAAAACGGTCGTGATCGATGCCAATCCATATCCTTCATGCTGCGAAAACGGATATTGCTCACCAT
>JADGCQ010000014.1 GCA_015228925.1 Magnetococcales bacterium
TCAAAACCCTGGGGGCAATCCCCCAGACCCCTTTTTTCTTTTGATAATTTTATTTGTTTGGGATTGTTTCGGTGGGTGGATATCGAATGGGAGTGCCAGGAATGGACAAAAAGGTTGAAGTTTTGGCACCGGCGGGAAACCTCCCTTCTCTGCGTGCCGCCGTGGATAATGGGGCCGATGCGGTTTATTTTGGTTTTCGCAACGCGACCAACGCCCGTAATTTTGAAGGGTTGAATTTCAGCCTGAGCGATGCCGAAGCGGGGATTGCTTATGCCCATCGCCATGGTGTCAAGGCCAATGTGGTGTTGAACACGTTTCCTCAGGCGGATGATCCTGGGCTTTGGTATCGGACGGTGGACCAGACGGTGGCCCTGGGTGCCGATGCCATCATCATGGCCAATCTCGCTTTGCTGGACTATTGCCGAGCGCACCATCCCCACCTGCCCATCCATTTATCGGTACAGGCTTCCGCCAGCAATGCCCCGGCGATCAATTTTTACCAGCGCCATTTTGCCATCCAACGGGTGATTCTCCCCCGCGTGTTGACCGTTGCGGAAATTCGTTCTCTGAAAGATCGTACCGATGTCGATTTGGAGGTATTTGCCTTTGGAGGGTTATGTGTCATGGCGGAGGGGCGGTGTTATCTCTCTTCGTTTGCCACGGGGGTGTCGCCCAATGTCGAGGGGGTTTGTTCCCCGGCGCGGGCGGTCCATTTTGAGAATTCTGGGGAACGGTTGAAGACACGCTTGGGGGAGATATTGATAGCCGAATACGGTCCCAAAGAGGATGCCGCCTATCCCACCATTTGCAAGGGGCGTTTTGAGGCGAATGGACAGGTTTATCACACCATGGAGGAGCCGGGATCGTTGAATATTCTGGAGATGTTGCCGGAGGTGATCGCATCGGGTGTCGTCTCCTTGAAGATTGAGGGACGGCAGCGCACCAAGTCCTATGTGGCGACGGTGACCCGCGTTCTCAGGCAGGCGGTGGATGCCTATTATGAAAGTCCTGGGACATTTCAGGCCAAGGGAAAATGGATCAGGGAGTTGAATGCGACCTCGGAGGGGGCGACCCATACCCTTGGAACTTATGAACAGGGGTGGCAGTAATGCGCATCAGTCTTGGACCGTGTCAGTTTGATTGGGGTAAAAATTTTTTGAAAGATTTTTACCGCAGGATGGCCTTTGAAACGCCGGTGGATATTCTTTATGTTGGGGAGGTTGTCTGTTCCAAACGGCAATCCTTGAGTCCTGAAGAGATGGTTGCGTTGGCGGAGGAGTTGCGGGGGGCGGGCAAGGAGGTGGTTTTTTCCACCTTGGGATTGGTGATGAATGCGGCGGAGGAGGAGCTATTGCACCGCATGGCCCAGGCGGCCCATGCGGGGGGATGGTGGTTGGAGGCCAACGATATGGGGGGGATTGCGGTGGGGGAGGGACACCCTATGGTTGCGGGGCCGCATATTACGACGTATAACCCTGAGACTGTTACATTTTTAAAACGGGTTGGGGTCAGGCGCGTGGTATTTCCGGTGGAGTTGTCGGCCCAATCGATGGCGGATATGATTCGACGGCAGGAGGGTGCGGTGGCGTGGGAGGTGTTTGCCTATGGCAAGCTTCCGCTGACATTTTCAGCACGGTGCTACACGGCGCGTGCGTTTCGTTTTTCCAAGGCGAATTGTCAGTTTAAATGTGGAGACTTTCCCGATGGCATGACCATGCGGACCCAAGAAGGGGTCCCATTTTTGGCGATCAACGGTACGGAAACCATGTCGCACAGGGTTTACAATCTGGTTGATGATACGCAGCGTTTGGAGCGGATAGGGGTGGATGTGGTCCGTCTTTCGCCCCAAAGTCGGTCGATGGTGGAAATTATCGCGGTTTGGCATGACCGGTTGCACCAGCGTATCAGTGGTGAAGAGGCGTTGCAGCGGTTGTTGGAGCTGAATGGTGGTGAACCTTTTTGTAATGGATATTTTAATGGACGGCCTGGACTTGAGTTTATCGAACCACAGGAGCGACCGTCAGAACCCGAAACCCGTTTGAATTTGGGCATCTCCAGGGGAGAAGAAAAGAATGCAAATTGATAATGCGATACTGGATCAGATCACGCAGAATGTGTTGGGTGTTTTTAACATGGTGGGTCAGACACGCGAAGAGATGACCCGCAAGATTCGGGATTTGGTTCAGGAGGGGGTTGAGCATTTTGATCTGGTGAGCCGTGAGGAGTTTGATGCTGCCCATGAGTTGTTGGGAAAGACACGGATCCGATTGGAACAACTGGAGAAGCAAGTGGCTGAGATGGAACAGGGAACGGATGGGAAATAAGCGTTCACGATGATGATTCCGCATTGTTTTCCATGACAGGGGAGGGGGGAGTGTCATTATGCTGTCTCGTGTGCAGACGGTGGGCCTGGATGGGATACAAGCGGTTTCCGTTGAGGTAGAGGTGGATTTTAGCGCGGGTCTGCCGACGTTGGGTATCGTGGGGTTGCCGGAAGGGGCGGTACGCGAAGCCAAGGATCGTGTGCGCGCGGCGTTGAATAATTCGGGTTATCATTTACCGGCCAAGAGGATCATCATCAATCTGGCACCGGCGCATTTGCCCAAAGGTGGTTCTTCTTACGATCTTCCGATGGCCATCGGTTTGTTGGGTGCTATGGGAAAGCTCCCTGGGGAGTGTTTGTCGGGTTGTCTGTTTTTTGGTGAACTTTCCCTGGATGGTCGTCTACGGGGTGTCCCTGGGGTGTTGCCGGCGGCGTTGTTTGCGCGGAAGAATGGGTTTCCCCGGATGGTGGTTGCGGCGGAAAATGGTAGTGAGGCGGCGTTGACGCCGGATCTTTCGGTGTTTACGCCACCGACGTTGGGTGATTTGGTCAAGCATCTTTTGGGTGAAACGGTCCTTGCGCCGTTGGCGGCGACCGATTGGCTTGGATGGAAGGAAGAGGCCCAGGGAGAAATTCCCGATCTTGCCGAGATCAAGGGGCAGGAGTATGCCAAGCGGGCCTTGGAGATTGCCGCCGCTGGGGGGCATAACATGTTGATGACGGGGCCACCGGGATCGGGGAAAACATTTTTGGCCCGCGCCCTTGCGGGCATTCTCCCAGAGATGTCTTTGGAGGAGGCGTTGGAGGTGACGGCGATCCACTCCGTCGCAGGTCGGTTATCGCCCAGCAGGCCGTTTGTGGCGACCCGCCCGTTTCGCAGTCCGCATCATACGGCGTCAAAGAATTCATTGGTGGGTGGCGGCGGTCATCCCCATCCTGGTGAGGTGAGCCTAGCGCATAAGGGTGTTTTGTTTTTGGATGAGATCCCGGAGTTCAGCCGCACCGTCTTGGAGGTTTTGCGGGAACCTTTGGAGTCGGGTGAGGCGCACATTTCGCGGACCAGTTATTCGGCCCGTTTTCCGGCGGATTTTCAATTATTGGCGGCGTGTAATCCTTGCCCTTGTGGTCATTTGGGCAATGGGCTGCGTCCGTGTCGTTGTGCCCCGGCGCAGGTGATCGGCTATCAATCCCGGCTGTCTGGTCCGTTATTGGATCGCATCGATCTTCATGTGGACGTACCGCCGGTTCCCACCGATGTTTTGGTGGAATTGCCATCGGGGGAGGCCTCTGCGAAGGTTCGTGATCGGGTATTGCGTGCCCGTGGGCTTCAGTATGGACGCAATGGGATGGGGATTCGCAATGCGGCATTGAATGGGAAAGCGTTACAGAGTCATGCCGATGTTACGGGGTCGGCGCGGCAACTGTTGTTGGATGCGGGGAGAAAATTGGGTTTTTCTGCGCGTGCGCACAGTCGATTGCTACGTGTGGCCAGGACGATTGCCGATTTGGCGGGAACGGCGGACATTGGGATGGAACACATGGGGGAAGCGATACAATTGCGTGTGGGGAGTGGGACTTGGGGCGGTATTGCGCAATGAAGGATGGTGCTGCAAGGCCGCAGGATGGTTTAGATCCTGCGGCCTTGAATTTTCATGCCGTGATCAGGCGACGGCGACTTTCACCGGGTCGCATTCCCAGATGCCATGTTTGGTGCAGTAGGACATGGCGGTGAGGCTCAGACTGCCGACGGCGGCGACGATGTTGAAGGTGACTTCCGTATTGCCTTTGGCTCCGGCTCCGCCCATCATACCGCTGGTGAAGTTGGCTTCGCCGAGGAGTGTGGTGCCATTGTAGAGCTGGATGGACTTGATGAAATGGTCGGGATCATCGGGATGGGCATAGTCTTTGCCCATGCGGACGGTTACGGGAAATTTTTCACCCGCTTTGGCGGACGATGCGCAGTGGATAAATGGGGAATGCCGGTCGATGTAATCTTTTTTGGCTTCCTTATCCACGGTGGAGATATCGACGTACCGATTGACTGAAGGCATGGTGCGCTCCTGTTGTTTGGCTATAGCTGTTGATTACAGTGTTTTTGCGTGATCGGCGAGGTATTGGGCAACCCCGTCGATGGATGCTTTCATGGATGGTTTGGTTTTATCCCATCCGGCGGGGCAGACTTCGCCATGAGCTTCGGTGAACTGGAGTGCATCGACCATGCGGAGCATTTCGTCGATATTGCGTCCCAGGGGGAGGTCGTTGACGACTTGGTGGCGGACGATACCAGCTTTGTCGATGAGGAAGGATCCCCGCAACGCGATACCGGGTCCAAAATAGAGGTCATAGCTTTTGGTGATTTCTTTGGAGATATCGGCGACCAATGGATATTGAACGTTGCCGATACCGCCTTTGTTGACCGGGGTATTTTTCCAGGCCAAGTGGGTGAAGTGGGAATCGATGGAGACGCCGATGACTTCGACACCGCGGGATTTGAATTCTTTGAGGCGATGGTCGAAGGCGATGATTTCGGAAGGGCAGACGAAGGTAAAGTCGAGGGGATAAAAGAAAAGGACGACGTATTTGCCTTTGAACGATGACAGAGAGAAGTCGTCTTTGAAGGAATTATCGGGCATGACGGTGGTTGCGGTGAAATCGGGGGCGGGTTTGGTGACAAGGACACTCATGATTGTAAATCTCCCTGGACTGATGGTCGCTGTTGTATGGGATCGGGAACGGCGATTCTGGATGTCGTTTCCATAGGAGCCAGGATGCGGTTCCGCGTTGTTTTTGTGAATCTGTGGGCTATTAAATCGATTTTCGGGGTTGGCGTCAAGGATAAAAAATGATATATCAACATTGCTGTTGCCAACGCAACAAAGAGGGGGAAGTGTCAGACCTGGGGGAGTGAGGGAAGAGTGATAACCAATCTTGTTGGTATTCGGATACGTTCGTTACGTGCGCAAAGGAAATTGACACAGAGGCAACTGGCGGATTTATCTGGGATACCTCGTGCGACATTGGCCACGGTAGAGCGTGACGATGCCAATCCAAGTTTATCGGTCGTATTCAAGATTGCCAATGCGCTGGGGATGACGGTGGACCAGTTGATTGAATCGGCGCATCGGAAGATTCAGTATTGGCCGGGTCGGACGATGGGTGTGGTGGAGTCGGGAGATCGGGTTTACAAGGCGGTGACGATATCACCGCTGAATGCGTTTCACATCACGCAATTATTGTTTTCTTTGAAGCCGGGTGGGAGCTATGAGGGGAAGCCGCATCCCCCTGGGAGCGAAGAATATTTGCATGTTTTGGAGGGGGTCATGGTTTTGGATGTGGCGGGGGAATCTTTGTCGATGGAGACGATGGATACGGCCTGTTTTCAAGGCAATGTGAGGCATTTTTATCGGAATCCGTCCGACAGGTTGGCACGGGGGTTGGTGACGATTCTGGAGGGGATTGGAATAGAAAAAAAAGAGGGGATGGAGGAAAGTTCTTGACAAAGGGGGGTGAATTGGTTAAAGCTTCCGGGTTCATTTTCAGGAGAGGTTCCCGAGCGGTCAAAGGGAGCAGACTGTAAATCTGCCGGCTCAGCCTTCGAAGGTTCGAATCCTTCCCTCTCCACCATTCCGCAAAGCCGGATGTGGGGTGTATGATGCCGGGGGCGTTTTTTGTCCTGGGCTTGGTTTTACTGGATTTTTGTGGTCTGGCCCATAAATTCGGTGTTTGATGCGGCATGGACACTTGGTTAGGCGGGTCTATGCGGGTATAGTTCAACGGTAGAACGTCAGCCTTCCAAGCTGAACACGGGGGTTCGATTCCCCCTACCCGCTCCAGGTTTTGGAAGGGAAGTGGCGGAATTTTAAGTAGAATGTCAGGTAGTACGGACGGTTTGCCCATGTAGCTCAGTGGCAGTAGCACTTCCTTGGTAAGGAAGAGGTCATCGGTTCAATCCCGATCATGGGCTCCACTTTTTGTGCTAGGGAAACAAGCGAGAGAATACCTTTCGTGCAATTAATCAATAAAGCCTCTTAAGGAGGAAGTCGCATGGCCAAGGAAAAGTTTGCACGTACCAAACCTCATTTGAACATCGGGACCATCGGGCACGTCGATCATGGCAAGACCTCGTTGACAGCCGCGATCACCAAGACACTGGCTTTGACGGGTGGTGCCAAGTTCACGGCGTATGATCAAATCGATTCGGCACCCGAGGAGAAGGAACGTGGGATCACGATTTCCACGGCGCACGTGGAATATGAAACAGCGGCGCGTCACTATGCGCATGTGGACTGTCCCGGTCATGCGGATTACATCAAAAACATGATCACTGGTGCGGCACAGATGGATGGTGCCATACTGGTGGTTTCCGCTGCGGACGGTCCGATGCCGCAGACGCGGGAGCATATTCTGCTGGCACGACAGGTTGGGGTTCCGGCACTGGTGGTTTTCATGAACAAGGCGGACCAGGTGGATGACCCTGAGTTGTTGGAATTGGTGGAGTTGGAAGTCCGGGAGTTGTTGAGCAAGTATGAATTTCCTGGGGACGACATTCCCATCATTGTGGGTTCCGCGTTGAAGGCGTTGGAGGAAGACGGCACCGAGATGGGGCATGGTTCCATTCTCAAGTTGCTGGAAGCGGTGGACACCTACATTCCGCAGCCTGACCGTCCGTTGGATGGCAAGTTCTTGATGCCCATCGAGGATGTGTTTACGATTTCGGGTCGTGGAACGGTGGTGACGGGACGTATTGAGCGTGGTGTGGTCAATGTGGGCGATCAGGTGGCCATTGTGGGCTTGAAAGACACGACGACGACGACTTGCACCGGGGTTGAGATGTTCCGCAAGCTGCTGGACCAGGGGCAGGCTGGTGACAACGTGGGGGTGTTGTTGCGGGGAACCAAGCGTGAGGATGTGGAGCGTGGCCAGGTTTTGGCTGCCCCCAACTCCATTACGCCGCACACGAAGTTCAAGGCGGAGTGTTACATTTTGAGCAAGGAGGAAGGTGGTCGTCATACGCCATTTTTCTCCAACTATCGTCCGCAGTTTTACTTCCGCACCACGGATGTGACGGGTGTGTTGAAGTTGCCTGAAGGGACCGAGATGGTGATGCCTGGGGACAATGTGACGTTGGAAGTGGAATTGATTGCCCCCATCGCCATGGAAAAGGGGTTACGTTTTGCCATTCGTGAGGGTGGTCGGACGGTTGGTGCCGGTGTGGTCAGCGATGTGATCGCGTGACTCTGATTTACGGGGTGTTGTGACGTTGTATTTCACATCTACGGGTTGGGATTTTTTCCCAGGTAGATCCCTTGTTCTCGTCTTTGTTGGAGCCAATTGATGCGTGACCTGATCAGTCTTTGTTGTGAAGAGTGCAAACGGCGCAACTACACGACGGACAAGAATAAACGGAACACCCCGGATAAGCTGGCCTTTCGCAAGTATTGCTCATCCTGTCACAAGCACACTGTGCATAAAGAGGGCAAGATCAAGTAGGTTTTCCGGTTTTGGATGGATGAAGTTTGAAGGACAGTAGCTCAATTGGTAGAGCATCGGTCTCCAAAACCGAGGGTTGGGGGTTCGATTCCCTCCTGTCCTGCCAACTCTGGAGACTCTTGAAAGGGTGGATTGTGATCCATGGGGCGTGTAACCCAGTTTAAGAATTATCTTTTGGATGTCAGGGCAGAGGCCAGGAAGGTGATCTGGCCGACCCGCAAGGACACGATGCAGACCACGATTGTGGTGTTCAGCATGGTGGTCCTGGTATCTTTGTTTCTTTGGATGGTGGATGCCATCCTGGCCTTGGTGGTTCAATCGATCATCGGTTGAGGATGCAGGGGATTCATGTTTTCGGTAGAGTTTCCTCTGGGTGCCAGGGGATGTTCGGCCAATCCACGAAAAGAGTCATAAATGGCCAAGAAGTGGTATGTCATTCACGCTTATTCCGGGTTTGAGAAGCGGGTCAAGTCTGCTTTGGAGGAGCGTGTCCGTCTTGCGGGGCTTGGGGATAAGTTTGACGAGATCCTGATCCCGTCGGAAGATGTTGTCGAGTTGCGGCTTGGGAAGAAGGTGACTTCGGAAAGGAAGTTTTTTCCGGGCTATGTTTTGGTCAAGATGGAGTTGAACGACGAAACTTGGCACATGGTCAACGACATTCCCAAGGTGAGTGGATTTTTGGGAGGTGGTGGCCGTCCGCACCCTTTGACGGACAAGGATGTGGAGAAGATTTTGCGTCAGGTTGAGGTTGGGATGGAGAAGCCCAAGCCCAAGGTGACCTTTTTTGCGGGTGAGAATGTACGGGTGACCGATGGGCCGTTTGTGTCGTTCAACGGCGTGGTTGAAGAGGTGGATGAGGACAAGACGCGGTTGAAGGTTTCGGTAAGTATTTTTGGCCGAGCGACGCCGGTTGAGTTGGATTTTGTGCAGGTAGAAAAGATTTAGCGTTTTTGGATTATTGGTTGGCAGGGTATGACGTGATGTTTGATTGGGAGCCTGTTGGGTGGAACGGGACGGTTGTTTCGGTTCTGTCAGGGCGGAAGCTGACGCGAGGATAATGGCGATATGGCGAAGAAAATTACGGCCTATATCAAGCTGGAGGTGGCGGCGGGCCAAGCAAAACCGAGTCCGCCGGTTGGACCAGCTTTGGGGCAGCATGGATTGAACATCATGGAGTTTTGCAAGTCGTTCAATGCGCAAACTCAGAAGATGGAGTTGGGTTCTCCGGTTCCGGTATTGATATCGGTGTATCAGGATCGCACCTTTAGCTTTGTCATGAAGACGCCGCCGGCCTCTTTCTTATTGAGGAAGGCAGCGGGGTTGACGAAGGGGAGTGCGACGCCTGGACGCGGGGAGAAGGCTGGCAAGGTGACTTGGCAGCAGATTGAAGAGATCGCGAAAACGAAGTTGGTTGACATGAACGCGATGGAGATTGAGGGGGCCAAGCGTAGCATTGCGGGTTCGGCTCGTTCCATGGGATTGGAAGTGGTTTGATCAGGGGATAAGTTTATGGCAAAGCGTGGAAAACGGATGCGGGAAATTCGGGAGCAGGTCGTCCGAACGGAGTCTTATCCTTTGGTTGAGGCGGTGGAGCTGCTGAAGAAGTCAAGCAAGGTGAAGTTTGACGAGACTGTTGACTTGGCGGTCAACTTGACAGTGGATCCACGGCATGCGGACCAGATGGTGCGGGGGACGGTTGCGTTGCCGCACGGGACGGGCAAGACGGTGCGGGTATTGGTGTTTGCCAAGGGTGAGAAGGCCAAGGAGGCGACCAACGCCGGTGCGGATCATGTTGGTGCCGAGGAGTTGGTGGACAAGATTCAGGGGGGATGGCTGGAGTTTGACCGGGTGGTGGCCTGTCCCGATGTGATGGGTGTTGTGGGGCGTCTTGGCCGGGTTCTTGGGCCGCGTGGTTTGATGCCCAACCCCAAGCTGGGCACTGTGACTTTTGATGTTGCCAAGATTGTGGCGGACATTAAAGCGGGTCAGGTGGCCTTTCGCGTTGAGAAGGCGGGGATTATCCACGCTGGGATTGGAAAGATCTCCTTCGATGGGACCAAACTTGTCGAGAACGTTGCGGCATTGGTGGAGCAATTGCGTAAATTGCGCCCGGCGTCGTGCAAGGGGTCTTACATGAAGAGAATTACGCTGAGTTCCACAATGGGACCGGGCATTCAAGTTGATCTGGGTACTGTATAAGCGCACATAGTTTTCGTCCAAGACAGCAGGTGCGACGGTCACACTTTGATGACCGTCGCTTAATCAGGCGTATGCCGACCCGCCGAGACCAGGGGACATCGCAAACCATGCACTCCTTTTGGTGTGGACGCCGTTTGGCTGGTGTAAGCTGGCCGGTTTAACATCTGTTGGTCTTTTGATGTGATTCTGGGTTTCGTATAAGTTTTACGGATCTTGGGAGGGGACTGTACAGACAGGTACGAAAGGAGGGCACTTGGTGAAACAGGATGAGAAGGAAACCATAATTAACGAAGTTCGTCAGATCATGGAGCGTTCGTCCATTGTTGTGGCGACCCATTATCGTGGGCTGAAGGTCTCCGAGATGGGGGACTTGCGTAAGAAGATGCACGAGAATGGTTGTCAGTATCGTGTGATCAAGAACACATTGGCTCGGCGTGCGGCGGCGGGGACGGAGTTTGAGATTTTGTCGGACATGTTGGTAGGTCCGACGGGGTTAGCATTTTCGTCGGATCCTGTTGCGCCGGCTAAGGTTTTGGCTGGGTTCGTCAAGGACAACCCGACCCTGGAGATTCGGGGGGCGGTGTTGAACGGGAAGATTCTGGACGACAAGAGTTTGGCTAGGTTGGCTACGATGCCGTCGCGGGAGGTTATGCTCGCCAAGCTGCTTGGGACCATGAACGGGCCGATACAAAATTTTGTGGGTGTTTTGGCGGCGGTACCGGCCAGTCTTGTGCGTGTGCTGGATCAGATTCGCCAGTCCAAGGAAGTGGCGGCTTAGGGCAGAGTGCGCGACAAAAGAACATTCAGGCAACTGACATTTTAAAGAATAGTTTGGAGGAAGAGATCCATGGGTATGTCGAAAGATGAGATGATTGCAGCGATTGAGAGCATGACGGTCCTTGAGCTGTCCGAGCTGGTCAAAGCTTTGGAGGAGAAATTTGGCGTTTCGGCGGCGGCTCCTGCGGCGGTGGCCGTGGCGGCGGCTCCTGCGGACGGTGGTGGCGCGGCGGCAGCGGAAGAGAAGACGGAATTTGACGTGATTCTGGCGGATGCGGGTGACAAGAAGATTCATGTCATCAAAGCGGTACGTACCATCACCGGATTGGGCCTGAAGGAGGCCAAGGATTTGGTGGAAGGTGCCCCCAAGCCTGTTAAGGAAGGGGTTTCCAAGGAAGATGCGGAGAAATTCCGTAAGGAGCTTGAGGAATCGGGTGCAAAGGTGGAAATCAAGTAAGCAGGGATTCGTAGTAGAGTTCGGTCCAAGCAGCCCCTGGGCGGGGGATGTTTTATGCCCACGGGCTGCTTCCGGCGTAGGTCATACCCACTGGGAACGCCGATAGTTGGCAGGTTTCTACCTCCGTCATCCCAGGATGCGGTTGAGAACAGCCTCCTTAACGCGAAGTCCGAGGAGATCCGATGGCTCTCACCTTCACAGAAAAAAAACGGCTCCGGAAAAATTTTGGTCAGATACCGACCATTATTGACATACCCAACCTGATTGCCATCCAAAAGCAATCCTTTTCCCGTTTTCTCCAGGAGGATACGCCGCCTGAGGAGCGGAGGGATATGGGGTTGCATGGTGTGTTCCGTTCGGTTCTGCCGATACAGGACTATGCGGGGACCATCAGCTTGGAGTATGTCAGCTATGCGTTGGGAGAGCCGAAGTATGACATGGAGGAGTGTCTCCAGCGTGGCATGACTTTTTCGGCACCGTTGAAGGTGGTTTTCCGGTTGGTGATTTGGGAGGAGAACCCGGATACGGGGGCGACGACGGTCCAGGAAGTCAAGGAGCAGGATGTGTATTTGGGGGAAATGCCCCTGATGACGCCGACGGGGACGTTTATCGTCAACGGGACGGAGCGGGTTATTGTCTCGCAGATGCACCGTTCGCCGGGTGTCTTTTTTGACCATGACAAAGGCAAGTCCCACAGTTCGGGGAAGTTTTTATTTTCGGCGCGGATCATCCCCTACCGTGGATCGTGGTTGGATTTTGAATTTGATCCCAAGGATTATTTGTTTGCCCGGATCGACCGGCGGCGGAAGTTGCCGGTGACGACGCTGCTTCGGGCGATGGGGATGGGGCCTGAGGAGATTTTGGCGCGGTTTTATGACCTTGAGACCTACCGCAAGACGGGGGTGATCTGGGAGAAGAAGCTGGATGCGGATCGACTGATTGGGAGCCGCCCCAATTTTGCCATTGTGGATCCCCATAATGGGGAGGAGTTGGTCAAGCCCAAGCGTAAGGTGACCGCCCGAGCGGTGCGTAAGATCAAGGAACTGGGGTTGGAGTGGATCCAGGTTCCGGCGGAGGATATCGTCGGTCGTTTTATTGCTGCCGATTTGAAAGACAGTGATGGACGTCTTTTGATTGAGGCGGGCAAGGAGATTTCGGAAGATGTTTTGATCGAGATTGATCAGGCGGGGTTGACGACGATCAATGTTCTTTACGTGGATCATGTCAATATTGGTTCCTATCTGGTTTCGACGTTGAACATTGATAAAAATCAATCGCCGGAAGAGGCGTTGATTGATATTTATCGGATGATGCGTCCGGGGGAACCGCCGACGATTGATGCGGCGACCAATTTGTTCAACAATTTATTTTTCAATCCAGACCGCTACGATTTATCGTCGGTGGGTCGGATGAAGATGAACAAGCGGTTGAGCGTCGATTGTCCTTTGGACATACGGGTACTGCGTAAGGAAGACATTCTGAGCGTTGTTGAGGTTTTATTGAATCTGAAGGATGGGCATGGACGGGTGGATGACATTGACCATCTTGGCAATCGCCGGGTGAGGTCGGTCGGGGAGCTGCTGGAGAATCAGGTACGGATCGGTTTGGTGCGGATGGAACGGGCGATTCGTGAGCGGATGTCGTCGGCGGAGACCGAGAGTTTGATGCCGCATGACATTATGAACTCCAAGCCTTTTTCGGCGGTGATTCGGGAGTTTTTTGGTTCGTCGCAGTTGTCGCAGTTTATGGACCAGACCAATCCGTTGTCCGAGATTACCCATAAGCGACGCCTGTCAGCCTTGGGACCGGGGGGTATGACGCGGGAAAGGGCGGGGTTTGAAGTGCGGGACGTGCATCCGACCCATTATGGACGTATTTGCCCGATTGAGACGCCGGAAGGGCCGAATATTGGTTTGATCAATAGTTTGTCCACCTATGCGCGCATCAATGATTTTGGGTTTATCGAAAGTCCGTATCGTCGCGTTGCCGATGGCCAGGTGCAGGACGATGTGGCGTATTTGTCGGCGATTGAAGAAGAGAATTTTGTGATTGCCCAGGCGAATGCGGCCTTGGATGACGAGGGGCGTTTTCTGGGTGAGTTGATTCAGTGTCGGCATAAACTGGAATTTTCCGCGACCAGTCCTGATCGCCTTCAATATATGGACGTTTCGCCCAAGCAGATTGTGTCGGTGGCGGCGGCGTTGATCCCGTTTTTGGAGAATGACGATGCCAACCGGGCGTTGATGGGTTCCAACATGCAGCGGCAGGCGGTGCCATTGATCAAGACCGATGCCCCATTGGTGGGGACGGGGATGGAAGGTGTTGTGGCGCGGGATTCGGGGGTGACGATTGTGTGTCGTCGCACCGGGGTTGTGGAAGAGGTGGAGGCGTCGCGCATTGTGGTCAAGGCGGATGAAGAACCGGGTTCCACGGAGCCTGGTGTGGACATTTATAACTTGATCAAATTTTCCCGGTCCAATCAAAATACTTGCATCAATCAGTCGCCACTGGTTCGGGCGGGTGAACGGGTCAACAAGGGGGATATCATTGCCGACGGTCCCAGTACGGAGTGGGGCGAGTTGGCCCTGGGGCGCAACGTTTTGGTGGCATTCATGCCCTGGAATGGATATAACTTTGAGGATTCCATTCTGATTTCGGAACGGTTGGTTCAGGATGATATTTTCACGTCGATTCACATTGATGAATTTGAGGTGATGGCGCGGGATACCAAGTTGGGTGCTGAGGAGATCACGCGGGACATGCCCAATGTGGGTGAGGATGCCCTGAGGAATTTGGATGAATCGGGGATCATCTATGTTGGGGCGGAGGTCAAGGCGGGCGATATCTTGGTCGGCAAGGTGACCCCCAAGGGTGAGACGCAGTTGACGCCGGAAGAGAAGTTATTGCGTGCTATCTTTGGCGAGAAGGCTTCGGATGTTCGTGATACCTCTTTGCGGTTGCCGCCGGGGGTATCGGGGACGGTCGTTGATGTCCGGGTGTTTTCCCGAAGGGGTTTGGAGAAAGATGAGCGGGCCAAGCTCATTGATCAGGATGAGATTGCCCGGTTGCGCAAGGATATGGTGGCGGAGCGTCGGATCATCGAGAAGGATGCTGATGCGCGGATTCGCAGTATGCTGATTGGCAAGACCATACGCGGTGGGGGTGGTTTTGCACCGGGTGCGGTTTTGACAGAGGAAAATCTGAACCGGATGGGTCCGAAGAAGTGGGACACCCTGGTTCTTGACGATGATGCCCTGACGCAGCAGATTGAAGGGATCCGTAACCATGTGGAAAAGGTTGCGGCCCAATTGCAGAAACGCTTTGATGGCAAGGTGGAAAAATTGGAGCGTGGTGATGATCTGCCCCCTGGCGGCTTGAAGATGGTCAAGGTTTACATTGCGGTCAAGCGCAAGTTGCAGCCGGGTGACAAGATGGCGGGTCGCCATGGAAACAAGGGTGTCATCTCGAAGATCAACCCGATGGAGGATATGCCGCATTTGGAGGATGGTACACCGGTGGATATTGTTTTGAATCCTTTGGGTGTGCCATCGCGGATGAACGTGGGTCAAATTTTGGAAACCCACCTGGGGTGGGCGGCCAAGGGGATGGGTCGGCGCATTGGGGAGATGATGGACCTGTATGCCAAGGATGGCGGGGTGGCTCCGTTGCGGGAATTTATGACTAAAGTATTTGATGGTCATAAAGAAAAGGATGATGTTGCCGCCCTGACCGATGATGAATTGGTGGTGATGGGAGAGAATTTGCAGCATGGTGTCCCGGTGGCATCGCCGGTTTTTGATGGAGCCACGGAGAATGAGATAGTCAAGTGGCTGAAGATTGCGGGTTTGCCGGAGTCTGGGCAGGTGCGGCTGATTGATGGACGGACGGGTGAATATTTTGATCGTCCGGTGACGGTTGGTTATATTTACATGCTCAAGCTGCACCATTTGGTTGATGATAAGATTCACGCCCGCTCCATTGGTCCTTATTCTTTGGTGACCCAACAGCCGTTGGGAGGTAAGGCGCAGTTTGGTGGTCAAAGGTTTGGGGAGATGGAGGTTTGGGCGTTGGAGGCCTATGGTGCCGCTTATACGCTTCAGGAGATGTTGACGGTGAAGTCTGATGATGTGGCGGGGCGCACCAAGATTTACGAAGCCATTGTCAAAGGTGATGATACGTTTGAGGCTGGGATACCGGAATCTTTTAACGTGTTGATCAAGGAGTTGCAGTCTTTGGCTTTGGATGTCGAGTTAAAGACGGCGGAGTAGGGTGCGTTGTGGCTTTGCGGCCTTCGGTCTGACTGGATCATTGGGGAGCTTTGATGTGAGTCAAAATCCACAGCAGAACATATTCAAGATTTTTTCGCGCCCGGTTCTTGGGCAAAATTTTGATGGTATACGGATATCGATAGCCTCCCCGGAGAAGATACGGGCATGGTCTTATGGAGAGGTTCGCAAGCCTGAGACGATCAATTATCGGACCTTCAAGCCGGAACGGGATGGGCTTTTTTGCGCGAAGATTTTTGGCCCAGTCAAGGATTATGAATGCTTGTGCGGCAAGTACAAGCGGCTCAAACATCGCGGCGTGGTTTGTGAGAAGTGTGGCGTCGAGGTGATTCAGTCCAAAGTCAGGCGGGAGCGGGTGGGCCATATTGAGTTGGCTTCTCCGGTGGCGCACATATGGTTTTTAAAATCGTTGCCAAGCCGGATTGGGTTGTTGTTGGACATGACCTTGAAGGATTTGGAACGGGTTTTATATTTTGAGAACTTTGTCGTTCTTGAAGGTGGGATGACCCCGCTGAAAAAGGGCGAATTACTGACCGAAGATCGGTTTAACCAATTGCAGGAAGAATTTGGCGACGAGTTCAAGGCGGGGATTGGGGCCGAGGCGATCCGGGAAATGTTGTCGGGGATGAACATTCCCGGGCAGATTGATTCGTTGCGTGAGGAATTGACGACCACGAGTTCCGAGGCGCGACGCAAGAAGATTGTCAAGCGTCTGCATACCCTGGAGGCGTTTCAGGAGTCGGGTAATCGTCCCGAGTGGATGATTTTGGAGGTGATTCCTGTGATTCCGCCGGAATTGCGGCCTTTGGTGCCGTTGGATGGTGGACGTTTTGCGACCTCGGATTTGAATGATCTGTATCGGCGGGTGATCAACCGGAACAATCGATTGAAACGATTGCACGAGCTTCGGGCACCGGACATCATTATTCGTAATGAGAAGAGGATGTTGCAGGAGAGCGTGGATGCGTTATTCGATAATGGTCGGCGTGGTCGGGTCATTACGGGGACCAATAAGAGGCCGTTGAAATCGTTATCGGAGATGCTCAAGGGTAAGCAAGGGCGTTTTCGTTTGAACTTGTTGGGTAAACGTGTGGACTATTCGGGCCGTTCGGTGATTGTGGTCGGTCCAGAGTTGAAACTGCACGAATGTGGATTGCCGAAGAAGATGGCGTTGGAACTTTTCAAGCCGTTTATTTACAACCGGTTGGAAGAGAAGGGGTTATCGACGACCATCAAGGCGGCCAAACGGATGGTGGAGAAGGAGCGTCCCGAGGTTTGGGATATTCTGGAAGAGGTGATCCGCGAGCATCCGGTGTTGTTGAATCGGGCACCGACGCTGCATCGGTTGGGTATTCAGGCATTTGAACCGAAGTTGATTGAAGGCAAGGCGATTCAGTTGCATCCGTTGGTGTGTACGGCGTTTAATGCGGACTTTGATGGTGACCAGATGGCGGTCCATGTACCGTTGTCGGTTGAGGCTCAGATTGAAGCCCGTGTGTTGATGATGTCCACCAACAACATTTTGTCTCCCGCCAACGGCAAGCCGATTATTGTTCCGACCCAGGATATCATCCTTGGTTTGTATTATATGACCTCTGAACGGATCAACGTGAAGGGGGAGGGGATGATCTTTTCCTCACCCATGGAGGTTCGGCAGGCTTATGATTCGAGTGCGGTGGATTTGCACGCCCGGATTGTTTGTCGTTATCGTGGTGAGCGTGTGAGTACGACGGTGGGTCGTATTTTGATGACGGAGATTTTGCCGGATCAACTCCCTTTTTCAAAGATCAATCGGTTGCAGACCAAGAAGGATGTCGCTGGTTTGATTGATTTGGTCTATCGTTTGTGTGGAACGAAGGAGACCTGTATTTTTGCGGATCGCCTGATGAATGTTGGTTTTGGGATGGCGGCCAAGGCGGGAATTTCCTTTGGCAAGGATGATTTGGTTATTCCCGATTCCAAGAAGGGTTTGGTGGATGAATCGCAGAATAAGGTGAAGGAAATTGAGCAGCAGTACACCGATGGTTTGATCACGGAAGGGGAGAAGTACAACAAGGTTGTTGATATTTGGTCCCAGTGTACGGAGCGGGTGGCTGAGGAGATGATGCGGGCCATTTCGACGGAGGCGGTTGAGGATAATACGGGGAAGATTGTGGAGCAGCCGTCCTTCAACTCCATTTTTATGATGGCCAATTCGGGAGCCAGGGGGTCTGCGGCTCAGATGCGTCAGCTTGCGGGGATGCGTGGTTTGATGGCCAAACCGTCGGGTGAAATCATCGAGGCACCCATCACGGCGAACTTTCGTGAGGGTTTGACAGTTTTGCAATACTTTATTTCGACCCATGGGGCGCGCAAGGGGTTGGCGGACACGGCGTTGAAGACGGCGAACTCGGGGTATCTGACGCGGCGTTTGGTTGATGTTGCGCAGGATTGTATTGTCCGCGAGATTGATTGTTGCACGGACGAGGGGTTGACGGCTTCGGCATTGCTTGAGGGCAACGATGTGGTTGAGTCGTTGGGGGATCGTATTCTGGGCCGTGTGCCGGTTTCGGATGTGATTGACCCGGTGACCGACACGTTGATGGCCAAGTCCGGGGAGATCATGGACGAGGATATTGTCGCCCGGATTGAGCAGTCGAACATTGAGACGATCATTATTCGGTCGCCGTTGACCTGCAACACCAAGCGTGGTGTATGCATCAAGTGTTATGGTCGCGATTTGGCGCGAGGGACTCCGGTGGCGATTGGAGAGGCTGTTGGGGTTATTGCCGCCCAGTCGATTGGTGAGCCGGGTACTCAGTTGACGATGCGCACCTTCCACATTGGTGGCACGGCCTCCCGGACGGTGGAACAATCCACCACGGAGTCGGTCAAAGGGGGGGTTGTCCGTTACCATGGGTTGATTACGGTGGTGGACCGCAACGGGTTGAATGTGGTGTTGTCACGGAACAGCGAAGTTTCCATCCATGAACCGAGGCATGTGGAAGAGGGGGCTGGGGACGAGCGTTTGGAGCATGGTCGGGAAAGGGAGCGGTATCGGATCCCTTATGGTGCCCGGTTAACGGTTGCGGACGGTGGGATGATTGAGGCCAAGACCAAGCTGGCTGAATGGGATCCCTTTGCGTCACCGATTATTACGGAAGTGGAAGGTCAGGTTCGGTTTTGGGATCTTCAGGAAGGTGTGACGTTGCGTGAGGTGACGGACGAAACCACGGGTTTGACCTCGTTGGAGGTGATGGAGTGGAAGAGTCAGGGTCGCAAGACCGACATGAGGCCACGGATTGCCTTGTTGAATCCTGAAACGGGGGAGCCGTTGGTTTTGGCCAATGGGTCGGATGTTCAGTATTATTTGCCGGTGGGTGCGGTGATCGTGACTCGTGAAGGGGAGCGCGTCAAAGCGGGGGATATTATTGCCAAGATGCCTCGGCAGATTTCCAAGACACGCGACATTACGGGTGGTTTGCCACGGGTGGTTGAATTGTTTGAGGCACGCAAGCCCAAGGAATTTGCCATTATTTGTGAAAACGACGGTTTTGTCACCTTTGGCAAGGATTTGAAGGGTAAGCGGCGTATTATCGTGACGCCGGAGTCGGGGGTCGCCAAGGAATATTTGATTCCCAAGGGGAAGCAGTTGGCGGTGAACGACGGGGACTATGTGCGTCGTGGCGAACCTTTGATGGAAGGGGCTTTGGTACCGCAGGATATTTTGAAGGTATTGGGGCTGGAGGCACTGTGCCGGTTTATGGTGAACGAGATTCAGGAGGTTTACCGGTTGCAGGGTGTGAAGATCAATGACAAACACATTGAAGTGATTGTCCGGCAGATGTTGCAGAAGGTATCGATCCGCACGACAGGGGATACCACGTTTGTGGTGGGTGAGGCGGTGGAGAGGACGGCGTTTGACACCGAAAATCAGCGTGTGCGCAAGCGCGGCGGTGCCCCTGCGACGGCGACGCCGTTGTTGCTTGGGATTACCAAGGCATCGCTGTCAACGCCATCGTTTATTTCGGCGGCCTCTTTCCAGGAAACGACCCGAGTTTTGACGGAAGCGACGATTTCTGGTCGGGTGGATACTCTGACCGGGTTGAAGGAGAACGTGATCGTGGGGCGGTTAGTCCCTGCGGGGACGGGTAAGGCCAAAGAGGTCTTGTCTCGGGGTGCTTTGATGGATGAGACGGTTCTGTCTGTGGCCGGGGGGTGATCTTGGAAAGCTTGAAGTTTGGATTTCAGGCTGCCTGGAAAGGGTGTATAAGTGTAGATGGGGCCTTGTCTTGTGGGATGAGCATCTGGAGGATGAGATGAGCGAGTCCTGTTTTTTCTCAAAGAAAGATCCTCCAGAGAGTTTGGCAGTTTATGCGGCCATAGAGGGTGAGGTTGAACGGACTGCCGACTTGATGAACAGAACGATCATTTGTGATCAGAAGATATTTCAAGATTGTTGTGTTCAAACGCATAAAGCAGTGAGGGCACTGAATGTTATCGATGGGGTGAATGATCCTAACTGCCTGAAGGTTGCTGGGGCGTTTGCTTTTTGGATCAGGAAACTGAAGCCGTTCAGGTTTATTGGTGCCAGGGAGTTGGCAGATTATGCCGCGATTGGTATTACGTGTGTGTTAAATGTGGAGCTTCTTGGGGAAAAAGGTGATGATCACGGTGCGCATTTGTTTATCAATGAGATCCTTGCGGTTGCCATAGGTTGTTCGATAGCGAGCAACGGCCAGCAGCAGGTGATTGAGCTTTTTTCCAATAGGGTGTACCACGACCTGATCGTCGGTTTGCGTTATAGGGCTTATTCCGAGAATGCGGTTGCCATGGTGCTGGAGGCTGCCTCTGCTCCAGTTGTTGGCTGAGGAGAGATGAAATGGGTAAACGAGTCGTGAAATCGTTTAGTGTTAATACGGATGGTTTGTCCAAGGGTGAATTGGATAAGGCTCTCCACCCATTTATGAGAAATAGTGCGGTACCGAATGACTGCGAGGAACTCAAAAGGCGTGTTGATCGTTTCCACGAGAAGAATAAAGATGTGATATCTGGAGCGATCCAACTGCTCAAGGGTGGATCTTTTTAGGGAAAATGTCCTTGGTCTCGGTTTTACGGGGATCGTTGGGGGGCATTTTTGGTGTCTTTAGATGGGAAGAAAGAACTTTTCCGGTGTGAAGTGAAAAACATGTCACGAAAAGCTTGACACTGGCGGATTTTGAGTTAATATGTGGGGCTTTTCCGCTGTAGATAAGTCCATAGACGGTCCTGAGAGGCCTTGGAGCTAATTGATCGATGCCGACATTCAACCAGCTGGTTCGTCACGGGCGTAAGGCTCAGAAGAAGAAGACAAATGTTCCGGCGATGCAGGCTTGCCCGCAACGCCGTGGGGTTTGCACGAGGGTCTATACGACGACCCCCAAAAAGCCCAATTCGGCCTTGCGTAAGGTTGCGCGTGTTCGTCTTACCAATGGTCACGAGGTGACGGTTTATATCCCGGGCGAGAGTCACAACCTTCAGGAACACTCGGTTGTTTTGGTCCGGGGTGGTCGCGTTAAGGATTTGCCCGGTGTGCGCTACCACATCATCCGTGGTAGTTTGGATACCCAGGGTGTGCAGAATCGCAGACAGGGAAGGTCCAAATACGGTTCGAAAAGGCCCAAGTGACCTGTTGTATCGTGGTTCGTACCCAAGACTAGGATGCCCAGACCGGGATGTTGGATGTCCGGCAGGTCAGTTTTTTTTAATTTAAGGAGTTGGTCGGTATGCCCAGGCGCCGTGAAGTACCCAAGCGCGAAGTGCTCGGTGATCCGGTTTACGGAGATACGTTGGTTACCAAGTTTATGAATTGCCTGATGAGAGATGGCAAGAAGGCCCTTGCGGAGCGGTTGTTCTATGGGGCACTGGATGCTATCAAGGGCAAAGGGCACGAGGAACCGATGCAGGTTTTCAAGAATGCGGTGGATAATGTGAGGCCGTCGGTTGAGGTTCGTTCCCGGAGGGTTGGCGGTGCGACTTACCAGGTTCCGGTGGAGGTTCGTCCGAGTCGCAGGCAGGCCTTGGCGATCCGCTGGCTGGTGACCTTTGCGCGCCAGAGGAGCGAGAAGACCATGGTTGAGAGGTTGGCGGCAGAGTTGATGGATGCGGCCAACAGCCGTGGGGCGACGATGAAGAAAAAGGATGATACCCACCGTATGGCTGAGGCCAACAAGGTGTTTGCGCACTATCGTTGGTGAGATTGCTGGGATCATGGGATTGTTTGTAGGTCCGCTTTAGATTCAGGGGATGAATGTGGCAAGGGAAATACCACTGAACAGGGTTCGCAATATCGGCATCATGGCGCATATTGATGCGGGTAAGACCACCGTTACGGAGCGGATTCTTTATTATACCGGCAAGTCGCACAAGCTGGGTGAAGTCCACGACGGCACGGCTACGATGGACTGGATGGCGCAGGAGCAAGAGCGTGGCATCACCATCACTTCGGCGGCGACGACATGTTTTTGGCAGGATCACCGGATCAATATCATCGATACCCCAGGGCATGTGGATTTCACCATTGAGGTGGAGCGTTCTCTGCGCGTTTTGGATGGTGCGGTTGCGGTGTTTTGCTCGGTAGGTGGTGTTCAGCCACAGTCGGAGACTGTGTGGCGTCAGGCGGACAGGTATAAAGTCCCCAGGCTGGCTTTTGTCAACAAGATGGATCGCATGGGAGCGAATTTCAAGCGTGTCCTCAAGATGATGGAGGAACGGCTTAAGGCGAAGGCTGTGCCGCTGCAATTGCCGATTGGTGAGGAAGAGAAATTTGTTGGCATGGTGGATTTGGTAACTCGGAAGGCTTTGATTTTCCAGGAAGATACCCTGGGTGCGAAGTATGAGATTACCGATGTTCCCGCTGGGATGGCCGAGGAAGTTGAGAGTTATCGGGAGCGGTTGCTGGAAGTGGCGTTGGAGACGGATGACGCCCTCATGGAGAGGTATCTTGATGGCGAAGAGATCTCGGAAGAAGATTTTAAGGCGTGTATACGCACGGGGGTCTTGACAAGTTCGTTTGTTCCTGTACTATGCGGTTCCGCTTTTAAAAATAAGGGTGTGCAGCCGTTGTTGGACGCCGTTATTTCCTATTTCCCTGCGCCGACGGATACGCCGCCGATTGAGGGGGAGGTTGCGGGTTCGGGCGAGAAGATGTCCCGGGATCATAATGACGCCGAGCCGTTTTCTGCGTTGGCTTTTAAGATCATGTCGGATCCCTTTGTGGGTTCGCTGACGTTTTTCAGGGTATATTCTGGAACCTTGGAGTCTGGTTCTTACATATACAATTCTGGGAAAGACAAGAGGGAGCGGATTGGTCGTCTCATGCTGATGCATGCCAACAAGCGTGAGGATATCAAAGAGGTCAGGACAGGGGATATTGCGGCGGCGGTGGGTTTGAAGTACACGACTACCGGGGATACGCTGTGTACCGAGAAAGATCCGGTCATATTGGAGAAGATGACGTTTCCAGAGCCGGTGATTGATATTGCCATTGAGCCGAAGACCAAAGCGGATCAAGAGAAGATGGGTGTGGCACTGGGTCGTTTGGCCATGGAGGATCCATCGTTTCGGGTTAAAGTTGATCATGAGACCAATCAGACGATTATGTCTGGGATGGGTGAGTTGCACCTTGAGATTCTTGTGGATCGGATGTTGCGGGAATTCAAGGTCGAGGCCAACGTTGGGAAACCGCAGGTTGCCTATCGTGAGACGATCACGAAGACGGTGGAGCAGGAAGGTCGTTTTGTGCGGCAATCTGGTGGTCGTGGTCAGTTTGGGCATGTGTGGATCAAATTGGAACCCCAGGAACCGGGTAAGGGCTTTGAATTTGTAGACGGGATCAAGGGTGGTGTTGTCCCCAGGGAGTATATCCCGGCTGTCGAGAAGGGGATTGTGGAGGCGATGACCAGCGGTGTGCGTGCCGGTTATCCGATGGTGGATTTTCGCGTGACCCTGTTTGATGGTTCTTACCATGAGGTGGACTCCTCGGAAATGGCGTTCAAGGTTGCGGGTTCGATGGCCTACAAGGATGGATGCCGGAAGGCTGGACCGGTCATTTTGGAACCGATCATGTTTGTGGAGGTTGAAGTTCCCGAGGATTATATGGGGGATGTGATTGGCAACCTGAATTCGCGTCGTGGGCAGATTCAAGGGATGGAGAATGTGGCGGGTCATCAGGCGGTGCAGGCGATGGTCCCCTTGGCCAACATGTTTGGATATGCGACGAGTTTGAGGTCCATGACCCAGGGTCGGGCGACCTTTACGATGGAGTTTCACCATTATGAGCAGGTACCCGAGGCGATTGCGGACGAGATTGTCGCAAAGGTCAAGAGCTGAGGGGAATCGAGATGGCCAAAGCAAAGTTTGAGCGGACCAAGCCCCATGTGAATATCGGGACGATAGGGCATGTGGATCATGGGAAGACGACGTTGACGGCGGCGATCACGAAGGTGTTGGCGAAGAAGGGCGGTGCCAAGTTTATGGCGTATGATCAGATTGATGCCGCTCCTGAAGAGAAGGAACGTGGGATTACGATTTCTACGGCGCATGTTGAGTATGAGACGGAAGCGCGTCATTATGCGCATGTGGATTGCCCTGGGCACGCCGATTATATAAAAAACATGATCACTGGCGCTGCGCAGATGGATGGTGCTATACTGGTTGTTTCCGCTGCAGATGGTCCGATGCCTCAGACCCGCGAACATATCCTGCTGGCACGTCAGGTTGGTGTTCCGGCCCTTGTTGTGTTTTTGAACAAGGTTGATCAGGTGGATGATCCAGAGCTTTTGGAACTGGTGGAGTTGGAGGTTCGGGAGCTGTTGAGTCAGTATGAGTATCCTGGGGATGACATTCCCATCGTGGTTGGATCGGCGTTGAAGGCTTTGGAAGAGGATGAGGGTGAGGTGGGGCATGGCTCCATCGTCAAGCTGCTGGAAGAAATTGACGCCTACATTCCGCAGCCGGTTCGTCCGTTGGATGGGAAGTTTTTGATGCCCATCGAGGATGTTTTTACCATTTCTGGTCGTGGCACTGTGGTTACGGGACGGATAGAGCGTGGCGTGGTCAATGTGGGAGACCAAGTGGCCATTGTTGGTTTGAAAGATACCCAGACGACGACATGTACCGGCGTTGAGATGTTTCGCAAGTTGTTGGACCAAGGGCAGGCTGGGGACAATGTTGGGGTGTTGTTGCGGGGGACCAAACGAGAGGATGTTGAGCGTGGGCAGGTTCTTGCTGCTCCGGGTTCCATCACGCCGCATACGAAGTTTAGGGCGGAGTGTTATATTTTGTCGAAGGAAGAGGGCGGTCGGCATACGCCGTTTTTTTCGAACTATCGCCCGCAATTTTATTTTCGGACGACCGATGTGACGGGGATATTGCGGTTGCCGGAAGATGTTGAGATGGTGATGCCGGGGGATAGTGTGACGTTGGAAGTTGAGATGATTGCCCCGATTGCCATGGAAAAGGGATTGCGGTTTGCCATTCGGGAAGGTGGTCGGACTGTGGGTGCAGGGGTCGTGAGTGAAGTGATTCAATAACATTCATAGATTCTTTTGCAAGCGGATTTAAGGAAAGAACGGGTTGAAGGTGGAAGATGGAAAACCAAAAGATACGGATTAGATTGAAGGCCTTTGACCATCGGATTCTGGATCAGTCCACGGGGGAGATTGTTCAAACGGCAAGGCGTACCGGGGCTGAGATTCGCGGCCCGATACCGTTGCCGACAAAGATCAATCGGTATACGGTGTTGCGCTCTCCGCATGTGGATAAGAAATCGCGGGAGCAATTTGAAATTCGTACCCACAAGCGTCTGATAGATATTGTCAATCCGACGCCGCAGACGGTCGATGCCCTGATGAAGCTGGATTTAGCGGCAGGGGTGAATGTTGAGATCAAACTGTGAGCGTGTCGTTTTTGGTTGCGACGAGACTAGAAGGTCGTTTTGACGGGTAGCAAGAAGAAAGGACTTTACTCATGGCCCCGGGATTGATAGGCCGAAAGGTTGGGATGACCCGCATTTTTACTGAGGATGGGATGGCGCAGCCAGTGACTCTGGTCAAGGCGGGTCCGTGTCCGGTGGTAGCGGTAAAAGGTGTTGGGACGGACGGGTACAATGCGGTCCAGGTTGGTTATGAGGATGTCAAGCCGTCCCGTTTGAGCAAGTCGGTGCGTGGCGTGTTTGCCAAGGCGAATGTACCGGTCAAGAGGTTATTGCGTGAGTTTCGTTTGGACGACACCGGGGATTTGGCGGTCGGTCAAACGTTGACGGTGGAGCAATTTTCGGTAGACGGTTATGTGGATGTGACCGGCAGGAGTGTGGGTAAGGGATTTGCCGGGGTGATGAAGCGTTGGGGGTTTGCGGGCGGGAACGCCTCGCACGGTGCCCATCGGGTTCATCGTTCTGGAGGTTCCATCGGTCAGAACCAATCGCCGGGCAGGGTATTTAAAAATAAGAAGATGGCTGGACATATGGGTGATGACACGGTTACAGTGCAGAACCTTAAAATTGCAGCCGTGGACCTTGAGAACAATCTTCTTGTGATCAAGGGGAGTATACCGGGTTCAAAAGGATCGGTTGTTCTGATAAGACACGCCGGAAAGAAAACCTAGAAAACGAGCGTGAACGCTGAGGCAGACGATGGAATTTTCCCTCAAAGATAAGCAAAACAATCACCTGAGGACCATAGAGCTTTCTGAAGCACTGTTTGGTCGGGAGGTCCGTGGGGATTTGTTGACACGGATGGTGAACTATCAGTTGGCGAAGAGACGTTCTGGAACGGCTTCGACCAAAGGTCGTTCCGAGGTCAGGGGTGGTGGCAAGAAGCCGTATCGGCAAAAGGGGACGGGTAACGCGCGGCAGGGTACGATTCGTGCGCCCCAGTTCAGGACGGGCGGTATTGTTTTTGGCCCGTTGCCGAGGAGCTACGCCCATAAGATGGACAAGAAGGAGCGGCGTTTGGCTTTGATGACGGCGTTATCGGCCAAGCATGCCGCCTCTGAGATGATCATTGTTGAAAACTTGGCCATGGCTGAGATTAAGACGAAGATGATGCGGACGGTTTTGATGGCCATGGATGCTGAGAAGTCGGCCTTGATTATCGTCGCGGAGGCTGATCGGAGTGTCGAGTTGTCTGCCAGGAATCTGCCTGGCGTCAAGGTACTGCGTTTGGAAGGGATCAACACTTATGATCTCTTGGCGCATGAAAAAGTGATTATGACTGAGGATGCCGTGAAAAGGCTGGAGGAGAGGCTGACGTGAGCGATCCCTATACCCTGTACACCATCCTCCAGGCCCCGAGGATTACCGAGAAGGCGACGGTCTGTCAGGAGACTGGCAACCAGTTGACGTTCAAGGTTTTAAGGACGGCCAACAAGGCGCAGATCAAGGCGGCGGTTGAGAAGATGTTTGATGTCAAGGTCATTGGAGTCCAGACAGTCAATGTCAAAGGGAAGACCAAGCGATTTGGTCGGACCTTAGGGCACCGAAAGGACTGGAAGAAGGCGATTGTCCGGTTGGAAGAGGGCCAGACCGTCGATTTTTATGAGAATAAATGAGGCGAGTACAACCGATGAGATCGCCGGAGTATAAGGGATGGCATTAAGGACTTACAAACCAACATCGAATGGCAGGCGTGGTCTGGTTACAGTGGACTACTCGGAGCTTTCGACCGAAAAGCCGGAGAGTTCTCTGACTTTTGGGTTGCATAGCACGGGTGGTCGTAATGCCCAAGGGAGGGCGACTGTTCGTTACCAGGGTGGTGGCCACAAGCGGCGTTATCGTTTGATTGATTTCAAACGGAACAAAGCGGATGTTCCCGCCAAGGTAGCCCGGATTGAGTATGATCCCAACCGGACGGCGTTTATTGCGCTTTTACACTATGCAGACGGTGAGAAACGCTATATTCTCGCTCCGCAGCGTTTGAAGGTTGGTGATGAGGTGGTTTCGGGTGATCAGGTCGATGTCAAGCCGGGCAATTCGATGCCTCTGCGCGGGATGCCGATCGGTACGATTGTCCATAATGTTGAGATGAAGCCAGGCAAGGGTGGCCAGATAGGCCGATCTGCGGGGAATTCCATCCAACTGATGGGTAAGGAAGGGAAGTATGCCCAGTTGAAGCTCCCCTCGGGGGAGATGAGGATGGTGTTGCTGGATTGCATGGCGACGGTGGGCTTGGTTTCCAACCCGGACCATGGCAACATCAAGATCGGTAAGGCTGGTAGAAAACGCTGGCTTGGTGTGAGGCCCCATGTACGTGGTGTTGTGATGAATCCGGTGGATCATCCCCACGGTGGTGGTGAGGGTCGTACCTCTGGCGGGCGGCATCCTTGCACGCCTTGGGGTGTGCCGACCAAGGGTAAGAAGACCCGGGGTAAAGGGAAGAGTTCGGATCGCCTGATTATGAGGCGGCGTAAATAGTTTTCAGTAAGGTGATGTTTATTTACTGGAAGTTGTGGTTTCATGGTTCATTGAACAAGGGGTGACAGGTGTCTCGGTCAATCAAGAAAGGTCCTTTTTTTGACGAATATCTTCTGAAGAAGATTCAGCATCTTCGGGCTGAGGGGCGCAAGGAGATGGTGAAGACTTGGTCACGCCGATCAACGATCATTCCTGATTTTGTGGGCTATACGTTTGGGGTCCACAATGGCAGGAAGTTTGTGCCGGTCCTGGTGACTGAGAACATGGTAGGCCACAAGCTTGGTGAGTTTAGTCCGACGCGGACTTATCATGGGCACACTGCCGACAAGAAGTCCGGTAGGTAGTCATTGAGGGAGCGGCAATGGAATCGATAGCCAAAACGAGAAACCTCAGAGTAGCACCGACGCGCATTCAGCTCGTTATCGACCAGATAAGGGGTAAGGATGTTCAGGCGGCGTTGAACGTACTGGAGTTTTCGCGTAAGAGAGTGGCGAAGGCGATCAAGGAGACATTAAAGTCGGCCATCGCCAATGCGGAGAACAATCATGGGCTGGATGTGGACACTTTGTATGTGTCGCGGATCCATGTGGACCAGGGGCCGATGCTGAAGAGGTTTTTGCCGAGAGCCCGGGGACGTGCCTCAAGGATTTTAAAACGGACATCTCATCTGACGGTAGCCGTGCAAGAACGTGAGTAAGATTTTGCGGTGTGGCGGCATACGAACTGGTGGAAATGGCCCTAAGGGGCACACTTGCTGGAGAGAATTATAATGGGGCAAAAGGTTCATCCTATCGGGTTCAGGCTGGGAATCACAAAGACCTGGGACAATCGTTGGTACGCCGACAAGGAATATGCCACGCTGCTCCTGGAGGATGATAAACTCAGGACGTGGTTGAAGAAGCGTCTTGAGCATGCGAGTGTTTCCAAGATTGTCATTGAACGTCCCGCGAAGAAGGCACGGATCAACATTCACTCTGCGCGTCCTGGGATTATCATTGGTAAGAAAGGGACGGACATCGAGAAGTTGAAAGAAGATCTGAGAAAGATTTCCAGTGCCGATGTTCAGATCAATATTGTCGAGGTGCGTAAGCCTGAAGCCGAGGCGCAGTTGATTGCAGAGAACGTAGCCCAGCAGTTGGTAAGGCGCGTTGCGTTTCGCAGGGCGATGAAGCGGGCGGTGACTTCGGCGATGCGTTTGGGTGCTCAGGGGATTCGGATCAATTGCGCAGGCCGGTTGGGTGGTGGCGAAATTGCCAGGACCGAGTGGTATCGTGAGGGGAGGGTTCCTTTGCATACTTTGCGGGCTGATATTGATTACGGTTTTTCTTCGGCCTTGACGACCTACGGGATCATCGGTGTAAAGGTCTGGGTATTCAAGGGTGAAGTGATTGACCGGGATAAGTAAGGTTTAGAGTTACGGGGTTGACGCCGGGCGAACTGTCAGGATCCTCCTCAAAGAGAGCCAGACCAGGAGAAGGTGGTTTTCAATGTTGTTACAACCGAGAAAAACCAAATACCGCAAGGCCCATAAGGGACGGGTTCATGGTTTGTCCTATAAATGTTCCGAGTTAAATTTCGGGCAGTATGGACTTAAGGCCATGACAGCAGGGCGGTTAACGGCCCGTCAGATTGAGGCTGGACGGCGTGCCATGACTCGCCACATTAAGAGGGGCGGTCGTATTTGGATTCGAATGTTTCCGAACATTCCTGTTTCCAAGAAGCCAGCCGAGGTACGGCAGGGGAAAGGTAAGGGGAATCCAGAATTTTGGATTGCTCGGATCAAGGCAGGAAGAATTCTGTATGAGATGGAGGGTGTGACAGAGGCCCTTGCCAAGGAGGCTATGTCGCGGGCAGCGGCGAAGCTTCCCATACCGACGAAATTTGTGGTTCGTGGGAGGATTGGCTGATGAAGACTTCTGAGATACGGGGCTTGAGTGGCGAAGAGCTTGGTGAGAAGCTGAAGGGGCTTTACAAGGAAGCGTTCAATCTAAGATTTCGCCACGCCACGGCACAGTTGGAGAATTCTTCCATGATCAGGAAGGTTCGTCGAGATATTGCGAAAATAAAGACCATCGTAAGTGAGAAGGAACGGTCCGAGGGGAAGGAGATTTAGGCATGCCACCACGGGTTCTACAGGGTGTAGTAGTCAGCGATAAAATGGACAAGACCGTCGTGGTTCTGGTGGAGAGGCGTGTTCGTCATCCTTTGTACGGAAAGATTATACGGCGTTCGAAGAAGTACAAGGCGCATGATCCGCAGAACCGTTGCGCCATTGGTGACATGGTTAAGATACGCGAGTGTCCGCCGGTCAGCAAAGACAAGCATTGGCTGGTGATTGAGGAGGCCGTGGCATGATTCAGGTACAGACGATGCTGGATGTCGCGGATAATTCAGGGGCGAAGAAAGTCCAATGCATTAAAGTTTTGGGCGGGTCGAAGAGGCGCTACGCCAGGGTTGGCGATGTTATCGCCGTCGCCATCAAGTCTGCCATTCCGCGGGGTAAGGTGCAGAAGGGTGAGGTGGCTCAGGCCGTGGTCGTGCGGACGAAGAAAGCGATCATCCGTGAGGATGGGAGCTATATACGGTTTGACAGCAATGCGGCGGTTTTGATCAACAAGCAGGGTGAGCCTGTTGGTACTCGTATCTTTGGACCGGTGACGAGGGAACTGCGTGGTCGGAATTACATGAAGATTGTATCCCTGGCGCCAGAGGTGCTGTAGAGTATCAAGCGACCAAGCCCAGGATTCTGGGGACGTTACAAGGTGAAGAGAATGAAGAATCAGAGCAGAACCCGTTTAAAGAAGGGTGACCCGGTAGTCGTCATTGCGGGCAAGGATAAAGGCAAGCGGGGGCAAATCTTGCAGGTTCTGCCCAAGAAGGAGGCTGTTTTGGTCGAGAAGGTCAACATGATCAAAAAGCATACCAAGGCGGACAAAGAAGGATCCGGCGGGATTGTGGAAAAAGAGGCACCGATTCACCAGTCCAATGTTATGTACTACGATTCCATTGCAGGGAAGGGATCGGGGATCCGAATGAAGATATTGGAGGATGGAACCAGGGTGCGTATTTCCAAAAGATCGGGAGAAGCGATCTAGGTTCTTGTCTTTGAAGCGGGTGTCAACGCGCAATTTCCGTTGGGAAAGTGAAACATGGCCAGATTGAAGGAACATTACAATAAAACGGTCGTGGCCGGGCTTATCAAGGAATTCGGCTACAAGAACCCCATGCAGGTTCCCCGGCTTGAGAAGGTTGTACTCAATATGGGGGTGGGTGAGGCGATTGCAGACAGGAATGCTTTGAATGGGGCTGTGAGCGACATGATGGCGATTTCTGGTCAGAGGCCTGTGATTACGCACGCCAAACGATCGGTAGCCGGTTTTAAGTTGCGGGAAGGGCAGGCCATCGGGTGCCGTGTGACGTTGCGTGGCAGTCGGATGTACGAATTTCTTGACCGGCTGATTAATGCGGCGTTACCAAGGGTCAGGGACTTCCGCGGGGTGTCAGGAAAATCGTTCGATGGCAGGGGGAACTTTGCCATGGGAGTGAAGGAACAGATCATTTTCCCGGAGATTGACTACGACAAAGTTGACGCTGTCCGGGGTATGGACGTCATCATTGTTACCTCAGCAAAAACCGATAAGGAGGCTAAGGCCTTGCTTAGAGGTTTCAGTATGCCGTTTATAAATTGACAGGTTAGGAAGCAGAAGTCATATGGCTAAGAAATCGATGGTGGAAAAGTGGAAACGCACCCCCAAGTTTGCTGTGAGGGCTTATAATCGGTGTGCCCGTTGTGGTCGGTCGAGAGGGTATTATCGTAAATTCTCTTTATGCAGGCTTTGTCTGCGTTCCATGGCTTTGAGGGGCGAAGTACCGGGCGTTGTCAAGGCATCCTGGTAGGTATGGGATTGACTGTGCAGTGGGCTGCAAGGCACCTTGGTATTGGATTGTTTATACTATTGGAGTGGTGATCGATGGGAATGACCGACCCAGTCAGTGATATGTTGACAAGAATTCGCAATGCGCAGATGGCACGGAAGAAGTTTGTTGACATACCTTCTTCCCGGCTCAAGGTGCGGATTGGTGAGATCTTGACGGCAGAAGGGTACGTTGCCGGCTTCGAGAAGATCGAAGAAGATGTTGATGGTAGAAACTTCAGGTTGGTTCTGAAATACCATTTGGGAAAGCCGGTGATCGAAAAGATCAAGAGGGTTTCTCGTCCGGGGCGTAGACACTATGTTCGGCGTGATAAACTTCCCAGGGTGTACCAAGGGCTGGGGGTGTCCATTGTGTCTACCAGTAAGGGCGTTATGACGGGTAAGGATGCCGGAAGGCAGGGTATCGGCGGAGAGTTGCTCTGTACTGTATTTTGATGAAACAGCAAGGATTCCTGTGAGATGTCAAGAATTGGAAAAAAGCCGGTTCCCGTCCCATCGGGTGTCGATGTTAGCATTTTGGCCCAGGATGTTGTGGTCAAAGGAAAGCTGGGTACCCTGAGTCGGAGATTCGACCCGGATGTTGAGATTCGCAAGGAAGGCGACATCCTGGTGTTGAATTCGAAGGGTAAGGGGAGGAAGGCGGTTGCGCTGTGGGGACTTTCGCGGTCATTGCTCTTTAACATGGTTAAGGGTGTGTCCGAGGGGTTTACCAAGGTGTTGGAGATACAGGGTGTGGGGTATCGTGCTGCCGTGGCAGGCAATATGGTGCAGTTGAGCCTTGGTTATTCTCATCCCGTGGAGATGGCGTTGCCGACCGGTGTGAGTGCCAAGGTTGACAAGAACACCGTGATTACGTTTACGTGCATTGATAAGCAGCAACTTGGGCAGGTTTGTGCTGAGATTCGCGAGCTGCGGCCACCGGAACCTTATAAAGGGAAAGGGATACGCTATTCTGGCGAGTACATCGTGCGCAAGGAAGGCAAGAAGAAGTAACTACCTGAGAGGGCAAAGCGATGGCAAAGGATCGGCATCAGGCCAGATGGAAGCGTGGTCGAAGGGTTAGGAACCGGATCAGTCATGTTCGCAAAGACCGTCTCAGGTTAACGGTATTTCGCAGTTCTGCGCATATTTACGCGCAAATCGTTGACGACTCCAAGGGGGTGACGTTGGTTGCTGCGTCCACGTTGGAGAAAGAGATTCGAGATGGTTTGAAAAGTCTTGGAAACAAGGAGGCTGCCGTTGCCGTGGGCAAAGCCCTGGCGGCGAAGGCTTTGGAGGCCAGTATCAAGCAGGTGGTGTTTGACCGTGGAGGCTATCTTTACCATGGTCGGGTGAAGGCCTTGGCGGATGCGGCCAGAGAAGGTGGCCTTGATTTTTAGTTGGTTTGTGGTGATTTTGGTTATTGAAACGATGCGGTCTTGAGGGTGGGTGTGGGTCATGGCCGTGTGGTTTGGGTCTGAAGCGTTGTGTGGTAAAAAGGTTCAGAAATTGATTTAGGAGAAGAAATGTCAAAACCCCGCCGGGCCTCTGTAGAGGAAAAAGTAGAAAATTGGCAGAGTGATGACCTGATCGAAAAGCTTGTTGCCATTAAGCGGACTGCGAAGGTTGTGAAAGGTGGGAGTCGTTTCAACTTTTCCGCCATTGTGGTTGTCGGTGATGGCAAGGGCAAGGTCGGCTATGGACTGGGCAAAGCCAAAGAGGTTCCTGAGTCGATCCGTAAGGCGACTGAGCAAGCCAGGAAGAACATGAAGGTGATGGCCATCAAGGATGGTCGCACTTTGCATCATGAGATTCAGGGACGCTATGGTGCTGGACGTGTTGTGTTGCGACCGGCGGCGCAGGGGACGGGGATCATTGCCGGTGGTGCCATGAGGCCGATTTTTGAGGCGGTCGGGGTCACGGATGTTTTGGCCAAGTCTCTTGGGACATCGAATCCTCACAATCTTATCAAGGCAACCTTTGACGCCCTGGAGTCGATCAATTCCCCCGCGATGGTTGCTGCGAAGCGCGGTCTGGCGGCAGATGCGTTGTAAACTGGGAGGTATCTAGGACATGGCCGGAACCATCAGGGTCCAGAAAATCAGGTCGATCATCGGGCGACCGGAAAAGCACAGGAAGATTATGGAATCGTTGGGTTTGAGAAAGACCCAGCAGATTCGGGAGCTTCCCGATAATCCTTCGGTGCGTGGGATGGTGAACAAGGTGATCCATCTGGTCAGGGTTTTGGAAGAATAAAAGGCGTCCAAGAATATGAAATTGAATGAACTCCCTCCGAGGCAGGCTGATCGCAAACACGCAAAAAGGGTTGCGCGTGGGTTGGGATGTGGGACGGGCAAAACGGCAGGCCGGGGTACCAAAGGGCAGAAGGCTAGGGCGGGTGGCTACCATAAGGTTGGGTTTGAAGGTGGTCAGATGCCTTTGCAGAGGCGGTTGCCCAAGAGTGGGTTTAAGAATCCGTTCCGCAAAGAGTACGTCATTGTAAGGGTCGGGGATCTGGATGTGTTTGACCCCAACACGGATGTGCGGATTGAAGATTTGCGGCAGAATGGTCTGATTAGGAAAAAGATGGGTGACGGTCTGAAACTGTTGGCGGATGGGGATGTGACGAAGCCCTTGAATGTCTACGTGGATAAGGCCTCCAAGAGTGCCATCGAGAAAATCGAGGCGGCTGGTGGTAAGGTCCATCTCACTGCGGTTGTTGTAGTGAATAAAGGCTAGGTAGCAAAAGTTAATGGCGACAACGGATGCACAATCACCTTTTGCCGGGCTGGCCAATTTGGGGCGCATCCCAGAGTTGCGTAATCGGATCACTTTTACTCTGGGAATGCTTATTGTCTATCGGATTGGGGCGCATGTACCCACGCCGGGGATAGACCCGAACGCTTTGGCGGTATTTTTTGCGCAGCAACAAGGGACCCTCCTGGGCATGTTCAACATGTTTTCGGGTGGTGCGTTATCCAGGCTGACGGTGTTCGCCCTTGGAATCATGCCGTATATTTCGGCTTCAATTATCCTACAGTTAATGACTTCCGTGTTTCCAAAGCTGGAAGCCATTAAGAAAGAAGGGGAATCAGGACGGAGAAAGATTAATCAATACACACGCTATGGTACGGTGGTGCTGTCCATTTTTCAGGGGTTTGGCATCGCTTATGGGTTGGAATCCATGCAGGCGGGTGGGATGAGTGTTGTGGTTGAGCCGGGCTGGTCTTTTCGGATGATGACGGTGATTACGTTGACTTCCGGGACGGCTTTCATTATGTGGGTGGGGGAGCAAATTACCTCGCGGGGGATTGGGAATGGGATATCCCTGATCATCTATGCGGGTATCGTTGCAAACCTGCCGATAGCCCTGGTGCAGACGTTGCAGTTGGCAAGGACGGGTGATTTGCAGCCATTGTTTGTCCTTTTCCTGATTGTCATGGCCGTTGGGGTCACCGCTTTTATTATCTTCATGGAGCGGGCCAATCGAAGGATCACGATACAGTATGCTCGCAGGCAGGTGAGTGGTAGGCGGATGGTCGGTGGGGAAAGTTCCCACTTGCCTTTGAAGGTGAATACGGCAGGTGTCATACCACCGATTTTTGCAAGTTCGATCATTTTGTTTCCGGTGACATTGGCTAACTTTGCACCGTGGGATCAGGTGAAAGTGTTGGCGGGGTATTTTTCTCCTGGGCAGATTCCGTACATGTTGACGTATGCCCTGGCGATCTTGTTTTTCTCGTTTTTTTATACGGCAATCGTTTTTAATCCTGAAGAGACGGCTGATAACCTGAGAAAGTATGGTGGGTTTGTCCCTGGGATACGGCCTGGTGCTAAGACGGCGGAATATTTGGATATCATCCTGACTCGGCTTACCTTGATTGGAGCGCTTTATGTCGCGGGGGTGTGTTTGCTGCCTGAAATTTTGATAGCCAACTACAATGTCCCCTTTTATTTTGGTGGTACATCGATGTTGATTGTGGTTGGTGTTACCATGGATACGGCGTCGCAGATACAGTCGTTCCTCATTAGCCGCCAGTATGAAGGTTTGATGAAAAAGGCTAAAATACGAGGTCGTAGGAGTTGATCCGCGGCCTTGAGTCGCAGATGATGGTTGAGGAACAGGAGGTATTATGAAAGTCAGGGCGTCGGTCAAGAAAATATGTAAGGATTGTAAGATGGTCAAGAGGAAGGGTGTGTTGCGGGTCATTTGTACCAAGAGTCCCAAGCACAAGCAGCGTCAGGGATGATGGTTTAAAAGATTTCTGACAGAAAATTATTTGGAGGTTATCAGGTGGCTCGTATCGCTGGTGTCAACATACCCGTCAATAAGCGGCTTGTCGTGGCCTTGACCTATATCTATGGAATCGGACGGCAGGCGGCGCAGGAAATCGTTTCCAAAGCAGGAATCGATGCATCGACTCGGACCAAGGATCTTTCAGAGGCGGAGGTGGCCAAGATTCGTAGCGTGATCGATGAGGGGTACCAGGTCGAAGGGGATCTGAGGCGGCAGATCGCGATGAATACCAAGCGTCTTATGGATCTTGGTTGTTATCGAGGATTGCGGCATAGGCGTGGCCTCCCTGTGCGTGGGCAAAGGACGCATACCAATGCCAGGACGAGGAAAGGTCCGAGAAAAGCTATTGCCGGGAAAGCACGGTAAAATGTTGCCTAGGGCTTGCTGGGGTGGGGATCCCATGCTAAAGGTAGATCCCTAATCCGGTGGTTGTGTGTATGCCCTCGGCTTGGATTGCTTTGCGGTTCACTGGAAGGCATTTTTAAAAAAGATTGAAGAGTGTCTTTTAAAGCACTTGTTTTACTCTACAAGGAGATGATATGGCGAAAGGGCAGAAGACCAAAGGCAAGAAGAAGGAGAAGAAGAACATCGCTTCGGGTATTGCCTATATCAGGTCCACATTCAATAACACCCTTATCACCATTACGGATAGCGTGGGTAACGTGATATCTTGGGGGTCGGCTGGTTCTCAAGGTTTTAAAGGATCACGCAAATCCACCCCCTTTGCTGCCCAGATGGCAGCGGAAGATGCAGGACGGCGTGCTCAAGAACATGGTATGAAAAATCTTGAAGTGCGGTTGAAAGGTCCTGGGTCCGGTCGTGAATCTGCGTTGCGTGCTTTGGCAAGCATTGGTTTCGCCATTTCACTGGTCCAAGATGTTACACCCATTCCCCATAATGGGTGTAGACCGCCGAAACGCCGTCGAGTTTGATCCACTATTAATGCTTTGAGCAGGGGAACAGGAAGAACATGTCCCGATATTTCGGTTCCAAGTGCCGTATGTGCCGGCGCGAAAGCACAAAACTTTTCCTAAAGGGGGAAAAGTGTTTCTCTGACAAGTGTGCGATTGAAAAAAGAAATTACGCCCCAGGCATGCATGGTCAAAGACGAAGAAAGGTGTCTGACTACGGTCTGCATCTGAGAGAGAAGCAAAAGATCAAGCGGTCTTATGGTCTTTTGGAGTCGCAGTTCAGAAATTATTTTATGAAGGCTGAACGGATGAAAGGGGTGACGGGGGAAAACCTTCTGATCCTGCTTGAGAGGAGGCTGGACAATGTTGTTTATCGTCTGGGTTTCTCAGCGTCCCGTTCGGAAGCGCGGCAGGTTGTTACCCATAAGCAGATTGTGGTGAACGATCAGGTCGTCAATATACCTTCGTTTCTGGTGCGTCCTGGAGACAAAATTGAAGTCCGGGGTAAAGCCAAAGGACACCTGCGCATCAAGGGGGCCATTGAGACTTCTCGAAAGAGTCAGACTGTCCCCTGGATGGAAGTGGATGCGGCAGCACTGTCTGGAAGATTTGTGTCTTATCCAGATCGTTCGGATTTACCCGCAGAGTACAATGAGAATCTTATTGTTGAGTTGTATTCCAAATAAATAACCTGCTGGGGGCGTCGGATGTATCGGAATTGGACGGAATTGATAAAGCCTCGGAAGGTGGAGTTGGCCAGTGAAGGCGATGCGCAGCGTAAGGCAATTTTAGTTGCCGAACCCCTGGAGAGGGGGTTTGGTACGACTTTAGGGAATGCTCTTCGTCGTGTGCTGTTGTCCTCGTTGCAAGGGGCTGCCGTGTCCTCTGTCAGGATTGAGGGGGTGCTGCATGAGTTTTCCAGTATTCCAGGTGTCATGGAAGATGTCACTGAGATTATTCTAAATCTTAAGGAACTTGCCATTCGGGTCAGCGGCTCTGGTACTAAAAAGGTTCGGCTGTATGCGGATAAAGAGGGCCCCGTTACGGCGGGTATGATTGAGACCGGACCGGACATTGAAATTCTTAATCCAAAGCATCATATTGCCACTCTGAATAAGAGCGGCAAGTTGGATATGTCCATGACGGTTATGACGGGGAAGGGCTATCAACGGGCTTCTCAGGGGGGTGAGGATGACGCGCCGTCACCCATCGGTGAGATCCCTATGGATTGTAGTTTCAATCCTGTGAAAAAGGTTTCTTACAAGGTTGAGAATGCCCGGGTTGGGCAGCAGACCGATCATGATAAGTTGATTATCGATATTGAGACCAATGGCGTGGTTTCACCCGAAGATGCTTTGGCACTTGCGGCGAAGATTCTTCAGGATCAGTTGAGTTTGTTCATCAACTTTGACGATGTGCCGATGAATGAATCTGGTGACGATGATGCCTCTCCGAAATGGAATCCTCACCTATTCCGCAAAGTTGACGAACTTGAGCTTTCGGTGCGGTCTGCCAACTGTCTCAAGAATGATGATATTGTGTATATCGGGGATTTGGTTCAAAAAACGGAAGCAGAGATGCTCAAGACTCCGAACTTTGGTCGGAAGTCGTTGAACGAGATTAAAGAAGTATTGGATGAGATGAATCTCAGCTTGGGGATGCAACTGGATAGCTGGCCTCCTGAGAATATCGAAGAACTTGCCAAGCAGTTTGAAGAAGAAAATTTTTAGTCAAGGGATAGGTTCATGAGACATCGGAAGAGTGGCCGCAAGCTTGGACGTGATACAAGTCATCGGAAGGCGATGCTTTCCAACATGGCGAACAGTTTGTTTCTCCATGAGCGTATTGAGACGACGGTTACCCGCGCCAAGGAGTTACGCATTCTTGCAGAGAGGATGGTGACTTTGGGGAAAAAGGGTGATCTGGGTTCGCGTAGGCGTGCCATAGCGTTTTTGAGAGACAAGTCGGTGGTGCATAAGTTGTTTACCGATATCGCTGTCAGAAACAGTAGCCGGAATGGTGGATATACTCGGATCATCAAAACGCGGATGCGCTATGGGGATTGTGCGCCGATGTCTTTCATTGAGTTGGTTGAAAGAACTCCGGCGGTACCGAATACCTGAGCGTGTGAATGCCTGGGAGTGTAAGAAAAAAACCGGCCTAGTGGGCCGGTTTTTTTTGTAGGGCAACCGACGCGAAGTCGATGGTTACATTTCTGCTGACATGGTTTTCTTGAGACAAAGTGAAGTGCTGCGTCGCTATAAAAGGAAAATTTTTTCCATGATTCGTTGGTAGATTTGAGCCAGCATGGTCAAATCATCGACCGGAGCCGATTCATCCACTTGGTGCATGGTGGCCCCTACCAAGCCCAGTTCGACGGTTTGTGGGCAGTGTTGGGAAATGAATCGGGCGTCAGAGGTGCCACCGCCCGTGGAAAGTTCCGGGGGCAGATGCAGGAGTTCTTCGATAGAAGTTTGAATGGCTTGTAGCAACGGGCCGCCTTGTGTCAAGAATGGCAGCCCTGATACCTGCATGACCAGATCGTAGCGGTAACCGTGCGGTATCAAAGGATCCAGAAGACCCCGAATCCGACTTTCGAGGGATTTGGGTGTGTGTTCGGTGGAAAAACGAATATTAAACTGAGCTGTGAGCTGCGCCGGGATGACATTGGTGGAACCGTCCCCAGATTGCATGCGTGTCAATTGAAAACTGGTGGGGGGAAAGTGGGGATTTTTGTTTTCATCAAATGGATGTTGTACCAGGGCTTCCAGGAGAGGTAGACTGGAATGGATGGGGTTGGCCGCCAAATGGGGATAGGCCACATGGCCTTGTCGGCCATGCAAGGTAATGGTGCCATTGACGGAACCACGGCGACCATTTTTCACACAATCCCCCAGCCTTTTGACGCTGGTAGGCTCGCCAACCAAGCAATAGTCCAGACGCTCGCCCTGGTTGGTACACCATTCCAGGATGCGAACGGTTCCATCTTCGGCACACCCCTCCTCATCGCCAGTAATAAGAAAGGAAAGGCTATGGCGCAAAGGGAGATCGGGATGCACGGCTAATAGGTGTTCTACGGCCATGACCATGGCGGCAATGGCCCCTTTCATGTCACAAATGCCCCGACCCACAATCACCCCATCGTGATTTTCGGCACCAAATGGATCGCTACGCCATAAACCGGAATCGCCGCTTGGGGTGACATCTGTATGTCCGGCAAAACAAAAGTTGGTCCCACGATACCCCAGCCGGGCATAAAAATTATGGATTGGACCAACAATGATGGGATAAATGGTAAACCCCAGACGTTCCAGATGTTGGATTAACAGACGTTGGCAACCACCATCCATTGGGGTGACGGATGGAATTTTGACCAACGCCCGCGCTAGTTTTTCTGCCAAAGTGGGGGTGTGTGATGGCATTTTTTTGATCACCCGTTTCCGTATTGTCAGAACTCTCTCAGCAGTTCGTTAATCCCTGTTTTGGCCCGGGTTTGTGCATCGACCGTCTTGACGATAACCGCGCAGTAGAGGTTGGGTCCCGCTTGACCGTTGGGCAAAGGTTTTCCAGGCATGGTCCCAGAGACAACGACCGAATAGGGGGGAACATAACCCATATGGACCTCGCCGGTTTCCCGATTGACAATGCGCGTGGAGGCACTCAAGAAAACACCCATGGAGAGGACGGCACCACGGCCAACAATGACCCCTTCGGCGACCTCGGCACGGGCACCGATGAAACATTCATCTTCGATGATGACAGGGTTGGCTTGAAGCGGTTCCAGGACGCCGCCGATGCCGGTTCCACCGGAGATGTGGACGTTCTTGCCGATCTGCGCACAGGAACCCACGGTGGCCCAGGTATCGATCATGGTGCCGGAATCAACAAAAGCACCGATGTTGACAAACGAGGGCATCAGAACGACGCCAGGGGCGATGTATGCGCCGGTACGGACCGTGGCTGTGGGGACCATGCGGAAACCATTTTCCCGGAAGCGGGTGTCGGACCAAGCAGCGGTTTTTAGGGGAACCTTGTCAAAATGATTTTGGGGACCGCTGGCAATCAGGGCGTTGTCGTGCAGTTTGAAATACAGCAAAACCGCTTTTTTCAACCATTGGTTGACAACCCAGCCATGAACCGCCTGGGGATGGTCGGGTTTGCATTCGGCGACGCGCAGATGACCAGCATCCATCTGTTCAAGGGTGGTGGTGACCGCCTTTTTGACTTTTGGCAAAAAATCGTTGGACAGGGTGTTACGTTCTTCCCAAGCTTTTTCAATGATCGTTTGATTGGTGGACATGGTGTGTTTCCTTGCAGTTTTTTGTGGATGATCAGGCTGCTGGAGGTCGGAGGATGATGGTGTTACGGCAGCGATCAAGAGTCGATGTTAGCCTGTGGCACCCAGGATCTTGGAATCATCGAAGATCACGCACGGCGGCGGCAATCCGTTCAAAGGCTTCCCGATTTTCCTCTCGCGGTTGAACCATGGCGATACGGATGTAGGGGGCACCAGGGTTGTGATCTCCCTCACCCCGGCCCAGGTAAGCCCCTGGCAACACGGTGACATGATAGCGTTGAAACAGGTGGCGAGCAAAGGCTATCCCTCCCTGAGGAACCTTGAGCCATAGATAAAATCCCGCTTGTGGTGGTTGAACGGGGAGTATCGGTTGGAGGATTGCCAAGGCGTCGGCAAGTTTTTGACGATAGAGGTTACGATTGTCTTCGACGTGTACCTCATCGTTCCAGGCGGCTGTGGCTGCGGCCTGAATGAAAGGGGGGGTGGCGCATCCGGTGTAGGTGCGCAGGTGGAAATAGTGTTCGAGCAGATTGGCGTCTCCCGCGACGAAACCCGAACGCGCACCGGGCATATTGGACCGTTTGGACAGTGAGTGAAACACTAGGCAACGTTCAAACTTGGTGCGCCCCTGATCCTGGGCAACTTTGAGAAGACCAGGTGGTGGTTCCTGATACCAGATCTCGGAATAACATTCGTCGGCAGCGAGAATGAAATCATAGGTTTCGGCTAGATGGATAAGTTGTTTAAGTTTTGGTTCTGGGGTGACTGCCCCGGTTGGGTTGCTGGGGGAGCAGAGAAAAAGCAGTTTGGTCCGTGCAAGAATCTCTGGGGAAAGGGCTGCGTAGTCGGGTAAAAAACCGGTGTCTTGGGTAGCCGGGACGTGGATGGGTGTCGCCCCGGCCATGATGGTGGCCCCTTCATAGATTTGGTAGAAGGGGTTGGGCATGAGTACCACGGCACCGTCATCTTTGGGTCCGACGACCGCCTGGGCGATGGAAAACAAAGCCTCGCGCGTCCCGTTGACGGGGAGGAGTTGGGTTTCGGGGTTGACCGAACCGGGTATGAGGGCAAAACGTCGTTCGAGCCAAAGAGAGGCCGCTTGTCGCAGACTGGCCTCACCTCGTGTGGTCGGATAACGGCTGATACCGTCGAGCGATGCGGCCATCATCTCCCGAATCAGGCTGGCGACTGGATGCCGAGGTTCGCCGATGGAAAGATTTAAATGGTCATGGTCGGCTGCGGGGGTGATCCCTCTGAGGAGGGTATGGAGCTTCTCAAAAGGGTAGGGTTGTAGTTCATTGAGCAGGGTATTCATTGTGGTAATGGCCTGGTTTTTAAATTTTTGGGGGAGGATTCGGTAGGAGTCCGTTGCCGGACATGGCCGGTAAGCCATTGGATCAGGTCCATCCAGATTGCTGATATTTCCTGTTTTTCCGGCATAATGCCTGCCCGTTCCAATTCGATGGTTATGATGGGAACCTTGATGATATCACCACAATAACGACCGAGAGAACCGGGATAGGTTCCCAGAAGGGAGAGATACAGTTTTCCCAATCTTTCGGGAGGGGCATTGGGTGGGCCATCAAAATCCAAGAGACCATAGGGGGCATGAATGGAAATGACGGCATCGGGTTTAAATGTGGCGATCTCCTCGGCGATCCATAGGGATTCTGGTTCGCTCAGAGGTGCGGGTCCGGGATAACGCCTGGGGTCGCGGTGGGTTTCATTGATCCAATAATCTTGACTTGCTTGCAGCCATTCATCCTGGGTGGGAGAGGTGGGAAAATTTCGGTTCAAATCGACATGATGGGCATTGGTACGTTGGGAATCTTTTTGCAGCAATCCGTCGGGGTTTACGAGTGGAACAACATGCCAATGGAACATGCCGGAGTGAAATTTATTGAGTATTTCCATCCATCTAAAAACAATGCTAATGGCAGAATACTCATCGCCGTGGATGCCGCCCAGAAGCAAAATGCGGGCTTGAGTTTCCCGGTTGGGCAACGGGGGATACTCCTTGATCAGGATTGGAATGCCATTGACCGAGGAGCCGCTGGATACGGTCAAGCGATGTGCCAGACAATCGGCAGCACTGACACTACCCAATTTATCGCCGATGAGGGCGCAGGTTTGCTCCATGGTGCGTATTTCTTTTGCGGGTGATGTCGGGCCAGGGAGGGGGGGAGGGGTGGATGATTCTGGTGTTGACGGAGCGGGGGCCGGATTATTGACGCTTGGTGCTGCGACGGCATCGTTCGCTGTTTTCTTGACGATCTCGTGGACGGCATCCAACATCTCGGAGCGGTCTTTATCGTGGGAATTCAGGGGTTGTGCATGGGAATCGTTGGGAAAAATAACGGTAATAAAAAAGCTTATGAGGAAAAAAAAGGTACCGGAGGCCATTTTTTGCAAGTGAACGCATTTTAATGAAATGAATGGGTATGGTTTGTGCATTGGTCACGTTTAACGTTGCTTGAAGCGTCAGTTGGTGCCGATTCAACGGCAGGACAACCGGCAGGATAGCGCACGGGGGTGACGATTGGATCATCCCATGCTCCGGGGTCTCTGACTGATGATCACTCAAACAGTCGTTTTTACTTCAGTATGGGGATAGCGTCAATCACCCTTCATCGATTGACGGTTGCGGATGATGCTTAGATTGGGGTGGCGCGATAACGTTTTCAAGGGCTTCGTTTGAGGCGTTTGTTTAGCTTTAGCCCCCTGCGCGGGGTGGTTCGGTTTTGACCGATAAGGTGAAGACCGGTTCTTGGATGGTTTTCACCATGGACACTCAGGGTTCGAAAATGAACAGACGAGATTTTCTTAAAGTAGCCACGGTGGGGTCCGCCCTGGGTTTGGTGACGGTAGCGCAATCGACCTCTGCGGCGGTCGCCGGATTTCCGATACCTCAGGTTCGTCCCAAGTTCAGGGATGAGGATCTGGATGACTACCTTCAGAAGGTACGCCAGTTTGATGAGGACCATGTGGGGGATGTCTATTTCGATGAATATAACTGGGGGTTGCTGAAGTCTTCGCTGGAACGGTTTGTTCGGATGCAACGGGTTGTGGGTCATGGTAATTTTTATTTGTTGGACTTCGATGATGCATTGCAGTTGGCAAAAACCTATCCCAGTGTCGGTGCGTTCACGACGCCGGAGCTGAATTTTTTGGAGACGTTGTTTTATGAGCAGGCTGCCATTTATGGTTTTTATGGTGAGAAGCCTTTGAAAAATCTGACGGATCGCATCCCGTTACGTGAAGTGGTCAAGGTTCCCGATAGCGGCAATTATCTCTATCGTGGAAAACCGATGGAGACCTTTGAGGCCATCAGAAAAATCTTAGGGCCGGAGGTGATCTTGACATCGGGCGTTCGGAGCGTCATCAAGCAGTTCTATCTGTTTCTCAACAAGGCCTATGTCAGCGGTGGCAATTTGTCCCGTGCCTCCAGATCGTTGGCACCTCCGGGGTATTCGTTTCACGGGATCAGTGATTTTGATGTGGGTCAAGCCGGTTTTGGCCAGCATAACTTTACCGAACGGTTTGTCACCTCCAATGTGTATAAAACACTGAGGGGCCTTGGCTATTTGACGCTCAGGTATCCGCGAGACAACCTCCTCGGGGTCCGTTTTGAGCCATGGCACATTAAAGTTGGAACCCGCGTTTAAAAAGGATATGGGCGTGGGTATCGGGGGGGAGGCTGTGGCCTGGATCGGAATCGGCAGTAATCTGGGTTCGCCACTACGTCGGTGTCGGGATTTGGTTGCCTCTTTGAGTCGGCATCCCCGCTGGCGTTTGTTGGATGTTTCTTCCTGTTATCGGACCCAACCATTGGGTATGCGGCACCAGCCTTGGTTTATCAATGCGGTGGTACGGATATCGACCCGATTGCCCCCGTTGGCCCTGTTGCGCGATCTTCAACGTTTGGAAATACGTTTTGGCCGTGATCGCCGCCGAGAGGTGAAAAATGGCCCTCGGTCCATGGATTTGGACCTGCTGTTGTATGATCGGCGCAGACTGCGCCATCCCCTGCTGACATTACCGCATCCTGGTATCGCCCACCGCCGGTTTGTCCTGATTCCGTTGGCCGAGATTTCTCCCTTGCTCCTGCATCCCGTGCTTGGTAAAACCATTGACTTGTTGCTCAGAGAAACCGATGATGTCTCCCGTGTGGAGCGGGTAGCTCCCTGCCGGGAACGGAGTAAACGTGCGCAAACCGCAACGCCGACGCTTTAGGTTGTGACCTTCGCTGCGATTGTAAGGGTGCGTTGTTTTCCTCGGTGTCGGTTCTTTTTTTGTCTGTCGTAATGGACGGCTGACTGTGACGGCCTGGATCCTCCGCTTGAACCAAGTCGGGACTGGGACTGGAAAACATGATCCTGAATTTATATACATCCCGCTTTGCTTGTTTTTCCCATATCGATGGCGTTTCCTTTCGATGTGTCGGTTTTTTGTTGCGGCCCCTGCTTTTTCTTTTTGGGAAACGCCCATGCCATCGCGTCTGACTGTTCTCGATTTTCCCCGCCTTAAAGCGGAAAAGCGGCCCATCGTCTGTGTGACCGCGTATGATTATACCATGGCTCGGTTGCTTGATGAGGCGGGAGTCGATATGCTGCTTGTCGGTGATTCCCTGGGCATGGTGGTTCAAGGGCACGATACAACGTTGCCGGTGACTTTGGATCAGATGATCTACCATACGCAGGCGGTGGTCCGCGGTTCAGAAAAAGCGTTTGTCGCTTGCGATCTTCCCTTTGGTCTTTGTCACCGTTCCTCGGATGTGGTATTGGAAGCGGCTATTCGGGTTATCAAGGAGTCGGGGGCGCAGGCGGTCAAGGTGGAAGGGGGGGTGCCGGTGGCCCAGACGATCCAGGCGTTGACGACCCGGCATATTCCGGTTTTGGGACATGTGGGGCTGACGCCGCAGTCAGTGCATGCATTTGGTGGTTTTAAGGTTCAGGGACGCGGCGCAGCCGCCGATAGAGTGTTGGCCGATGCTGTGGCCATCGAGGAGGCGGGGGCCTTTGCGGTGGTGTTGGAGGGGATTCCAGCCCGGTTGTCCGAAAAGATCAGTGCCCGATTGACCATCCCCACCATTGGGATTGGTGCTGGTCCCGGGTGCGATGGGCAGGTGTTGGTGGTTTATGACCTACTGGGCCTTTACGATGGGGTGAAGCCTCGGTTTGTCAAACGGTACATGGATGGCAGTGTGTTGGTTCGTCAGGCGGTCGGCCACTTTGCTGAGGAGGTCAGAAACGGATCTTTTCCGGGTGAGGAACATAGTTTTTCCGAGTAGGGGTTGAAATTTCAGGTTGAGAAGGGTTTCGTCATGGTTTCTCAGGGAAGTGAGATGGTCACATTGACCGATCGGGCCGCCATGCATGCATGGTCTATGGAGCAGCGTCAGGAGGGGAGGCGTATCGGGTTTGTCCCGACGATGGGGGCGTTGCACGCGGGGCATCTGCACCTTGTCAAGCAGAGCTTGGCCCAGACGGATCGCACAGTGGTCTCTATTTTTGTGAATCCATCCCAGTTCGGGCCGAAAGAAGATTTTGACCGTTATCCGCGAGTCCCCGAAGCGGACCGGGAAATGTTGGCGCAGGTGGGATGTCATGCCTTATTCTATCCCGATGTGGCATCGGTTTACCCCGAAGGCTTTCAGACGACGGTGGCGGTGGAACCGTTGGGGTCGGAGCTTTGTGGGCGCGAACGTCCGGGGCATTTTCAAGGGGTCGCTACGGTCGTGACGGTGTTGTTCAACCTTGTGAAACCGGATAAGGCATTTTTTGGGTTAAAAGATTATCAGCAATTTGTTATCATCCGCCGGTTGGTCCGTGATTTGGGTATGGATGTCGTGGTTGTCGGTGTTCCGACGGTGCGTGAAGCGGATGGTTTGGCCATGTCCAGCCGTAATCGCTATCTGACGGGTGAAGATCGAACACGGGCGGTTGCGATTCACAGGGCCATAGGGGCGGCAAAAACGGCGTTTGAAGCGGGGGAAAAAGGTTCGGCACGGCTGGAAGCGATTGCCCGCCGTATCTTGATTGATGCCGGAATTCATCGTATCCAATATCTTTCAGTCCGTTCGGCGGATACGTTGATGCCGATGAAGATGATCATGACGGATGGCGTTATTCTCACGGCGGTCAAGGTGGGGGCAACTCGTTTGATCGATAACGTGTTGTTGACTGGATCGCCATCATGACGACTCTCCCCTGGCACTGGGGCCGGGGTCATTGAAAAATGGTATTTTGTAGGCGTTTTTTGGTTTGGAGGGATGACACTGCCAGGGAAGTTCGCCTTCGTGCGGCAGGTCTTTAGAGGTACAAAGGTCCAAAGCGGTCAAACATCAGCCATGAGAAAGGACTGGGTGGTAATGGAAGTTTCCTTATTGAAATGCAAGCTTCACCGGGTGAAGGTGACCGAGTCTCATTTGGATTACGAAGGTTCTTGCGCCATTGATGAAAATCTTATGGAGGCTTCCGGGATCCGCGAATATGAACAAATTCACCTGTGGAATGTGGCCAACGGTGAACGATTCATCACCTATGCCATTCGCGGTGAGCGTGGTAGTGGGATGATTTCGGTGAATGGTGCTGCGGCGCATAAGGCGAGTCCCGGTGATATCATGATCATTGCCGCCTTTGTGCATATGAGTGAGGCGCAGGCGGATCGTTTTGAACCTAAGCTGATTTATGTCGATAACAACAACCGGATTGTCCGTATCGGTCATACCGTTCCGGCTCAAGCCGCTTGAGAGGATTTTGCCTACTGTGAGGAAGTTTGTTCGCAATGTTGCGGTTGGGATGGTGTTGCTATTGGTCCCAGTGGTGCAGTGGGTTGGTGCGGGTGATACGGACTTAAAGGTTGGTCCCAACCTGCAAGGGCCGACGGGTGTTGTTGGTTCTACGACGGGGAGGGGAGAGTCGCAAAATCTGGGTGTTTCCTCCTCCGCATCCTCCCCTTCCTCCTCCCATGAGATCGACGGCGACCTTGCCGCCTCTTCGGGGGGGCCTCTGGAACCTCAGGATGTGGCCGAGGAATCTTTGCCCGATTCTGGTATGGAAACTGTGGGTTTTTATCCCCCGCTCGCTTTGGTGAAGCGAATAGCGGGACCGGGATCGAATTATCTGAATCCTCATACAACGCCCAATCTTTCTTTGTTTCTTGCCGAGTGGGCTTTGAATGCTGGGGCTGCCTTGCGCAGTCCAGAGTGGCTCAGGATCAAGGCTGGGGCACTTGTTGTGTTGGAACGGTATTCAGAAGCACTGGAAATTTTGGAAAATCTCCCCCCTTTTCTTTTCAAAGAGGAGCCGTTGCTGTCGTTGCAACTGGCCCAGGCGCATCTTGCCAGCGGCAATCGTAAGCAGGCGCGTGAGCTTTATTCCCGTTTTTTGCTGGAGCAATCCCGGCATTTTCAGGTCAAGGAAGCGGAGAAGGGGATGGTGCTGACGGTTTTAGCTGCGGGGGAGTTGGACCAAGCCGAGTTGTTGTTGGGGCTGATGATGGAATCGGGGGAAAAAAGAATTCGTAATGATCCTGATTTGACGGCGGCCATGGGACGGCTGATGCAGTTGAAGGGGCGGAAGTCTGAAGCGGAGCGGTGGTTGAAGCATTTACTGGCTATTCCTGAGCCATCGGCGTGGGATCGTCGTCGGCAATGGCAGCGGGATATTGCGGAGTTGACCATCGCTTTGGGAGACTGGTCCAAGGGGATGGTCATTTTGGAAGGGTTATTGGCCCAATATCCGGGGCCGCTCACTTTGGCGTTGCATGCCCGTTTTATGGAATCGGGTTCTGTGGTTGGTTCTTGCGTTACCCAGGAGGGATCTCCGAAGGAAAGATTGGCTTGGGTGCAAAGGCTTAAGGATCCGAGTGTCGATTTCTTGGAGAGGGAATGGGCTTTGGAGGCTTTGCTGGCATCGGAGATGAAAAATCCGCTGGGTTTGACACGCCCGGAAGGGATTTTGGCTCCAGAGAAGATTTTGCCGGATTTGACTTCTCCTGAGGCGGCGGTACTTTATGCCGCTTACGCTTGGCGCACGCATCAATTCAAGGAGGCGTGGGCTTTGTTGCAGGATGTTCCTGGAGTTTTGGCGGCTGCATGGCGATTGGCCATTTTGGCCGGGGATTTTACCCCGCAGGAGGATGTGGATGCCAAGGCTTGGATTTCCGATTTGCCAGATCCGGCGACCGGTTTCGAAGCGGAATTGATTGCGGAGCCATTGGCTGCGGCCATGTTGGGATTTACGGAAAAGATGGATTTGTCTGAGGCGGGAAGGATTCGCAGATTTTTATCGCGATTGCCGAGTGGTTCCAAGGTTCGGGAATCGATGGGGGATATTTTGGGTCTTCAGGCGGCCATGGCGCGTGAGATGAATGAGGAACCTCAGGTGGCTTTGACGCTTTACCTGGAACTGGTTTTGACGGGAGGTCAAGAGGGGGTTGGGCGTCAGTGGCCGTGGTATGTCTCCGAAACGCCGGCGCAGGCGGTGGTGCGTCTGCTTGAGGAGACAGGGCGGCAACAGGAAGCGGAGGAATTTAAGAACATATGGATGCCTCCGCAGCGAAAGAAATAGCCATGGTGGGGCGTATACTTTTGGTTCGTGTCGAAAAGTAAATTATTAAAAGAAAAAAGGGGTCTGGGGGATTGCCCCCAGGGTTTTGATTTT
>JADGCQ010000150.1 GCA_015228925.1 Magnetococcales bacterium
CGCAGATTCAAGACGAAGGATTCTATGCGGCATCACACAGTTTGCAACATGAGCGGAAAATTCAATACCGCCCCAATAGGGTGTTGCCCGTATCATAACCGTCAACCGCATTCCCCATAAAACGATTCAAACTCTTCCTCCCGAAATACCGGATCCACCTGCCCGTTCCAACGACCGTGGAAGGCTTCCAAAAGACGGTCCGCAGGAGATTGACCCGATTCGGCCCATTGGTAAAGCACTTTTAAAAAAAGTGATTCATCACAACCATTCGCATTGCATTCATTGTGGGTTTTCAATCCGTCACGGGCCAAATCCAACAACGCCAATGCCAACTCCCGCAACGTTCCGCCACCCGGTACCGCCGTTTTAAGACCCAGTTTGGGAACTTCGGCATTGAGCCGCCAACGATCTTCCATGGACCAATCCGCCACCCGTTCCCAAGCCCCCTCCAAAGCATCGCTATCATACAGCAACCCTTTCCAGAAGGCGGGCAGCGCACACAGCGTTCTTGAGTTGCCCGCATCCGCGCCCCGCGTTTCCAGATAGCGTTTTAACCGGACATCGGGAAACAACGTGGAAAGGTGTGTGGCCCAATCGTCGATTGTTGGTTTTTGACCCGGAAGGGCCGGAAGGCGGCCTTCAAAAAAACGCCGGAATGGGACACCCCCTGCGGCATGATATCCCCCCTGACGGTAATAAAATAACATGGGAACATCCATGGCCCAATCCATATACCGCTCAAACCCGAAAGAGGGATCAAACACAAACGGCAAAAACCCACACCGATCCGGGTCGGTATGATGCCAGATGTGGGCACGGTAGGAGCGAAATCCATTGGGTTGGCCATCCAAAAACGGGGAATTGGCAAACAGGGCGGTCACCACCGGTTGCACCGCCATGGACAAACGAAATTTTGCCACCATATCGCTTTCGTCCGCATAATCCACATTGGCCTGGACAGTCGCTGTCCTGGTCATCATGTCCAGGCTGAGCTTCCCTTTGGTCGGTAAATAATCCCGCATCACCCGATACCGCCCTTTGGGCATCCAGGGGATTTTTTGAAACGACCATTTGGGTTGCGCCCCGATGCCGAGAAAGACAATATCCAAATCACGACACACCTGTCCCAACTGGTGCAAATGTTCGTTGATTTCATTCTGCGTTTCATGAATGGTCCTGAGGGGTGCCCCGGAAAGTTCCAACTGTCCACCCGGTTCCAGGGTAATGGCCGCAGGCCCTTTGACCAGGGCAACCGGTAATCCACCCTCCAAAGATTGGGTCCAACCAAACTTCTCCGCCATGCTCACCAATACCGCATGGATGCCATCGTTGCCTTCATAAGCGATGGGTGACAAATCTTTTTTTCTGAAACCAAATTTCTCATGTTCTGTGCCAATGCGCCATTGGTCTCGTGGTTTGTTGCCCTCTTCAAACCAGGCAATCAAGGTATCGGTGGATTCAACCACAGGTATGGATGATTCTGTTTTTTCGGTAGTTTTCAAAAAAGTGTCTCTTTTTTTTAGGTTTATTATCATTGCGCCGTGTCGGCACTTTTGTAACCCACCTCTTAAAACCCCGACAACACCATCCCCCATAACATTTTTCTAGCGAACGCAGGTTCCTACACCTTTATCGGTAAAAACTTCCAGCAACAACGCATGTTCAATACGACCATCGATGATGTGGGTGGAGACGACGCCACCCTCCCGTGATTTGACGCAGGTTTCCACCTTGGGGATCATACCGCCCGTTACCACCCCCTGATGAATCAAGTTACCCACATCCTCTTTGTTCAACTCACTGATCAATTTTCCCGATTTATCTTTCACCCCCAGGACATCGGTTAACAGGATTAATTTTTCTGCCTGCAAAGCAATGGCCAAAGCCCCCGCCACCGAGTCGGCGTTGATGTTGTACGTTTCGCCACCTTCGCCCACACCCACGGGAGCCACCACCGGGATCAACATGGATTGCGATAAAAGATCCAGCAAGGTCGTATCAATTTTTTCCACATCTCCCACCCATCCCAGATCGATGATTTCTGGCGTCTCCAAATCGGGTCCCTGGCGGATATGCTGACGTTTGCGTGCCTGAATCGTATGCCCATCCTTGCCCGACAACCCCACCGCACGACCGCCATTCAGGTTGATCAAACTGACAATATCCTTGTTTACCTTGCCAGCCAACACCATCTCAACTACATTAACGGTTTCCTGATCTGTCACCCGTAACCCGTCAACAAAATGCGGCTTCAATCCCATGCGAGTCATGATCTGCCCAATCTGGGGACCGCCGCCATGGACCACCACCGGCTTGATGCCCACTTGACGCATGAGAATGATGTCTTTGACAAAAGAAACTTTCAACGATTCTTCAACCATGGCATGTCCTCCGTATTTGATGACGAAGGTCTTGCCTTCAAACCGCCGCATGTAGGGCAGAGACTCAATGAGAATTCGCGCTTTGTTCACTCGATTTTCAATGGGCATATCAGCCTCCTTTGCGGTTGGAAATGTTTTGTTTCGATCAAAAATCTGTTTGTGCAAACAACAAACCAATGTTAATGCGTGATGGATACCATACCCTGCACCAAGCCCATTCTGTCCAAAAAATCTGCCGCGCTACTTTTGATTTTTGGGGTTTTTCTGTTGACCATCCCCAAAGAATCTTGCGCCGTGGAGACTGCCGACACGATTAATTATGTCGGCGATAGTGTGGACATTTCCATGCGTAGCGGACCGGAAATCAATTTTCGGATTATACGCATGCTCAAGAGCGGGATGAAATTGCGCGTTTTGGAAAAAAATGGCAATGGTTGGAGTCGCGTTCTCGATGAGAATGGAAAGGAAGGTTGGATTCTCAGCCGTTATCTCACCGAAAAAATGCCGGCATCCTTGCGTGTTGCCCAGTTGGAACAAACCGTGACAATTTTGCAGGAAGAGCGGGACACGCTGGAGGCAACATTAAATGAAATCAAAAAAAGCAATCAAGCCCTCAGTCAGGACCGGGCCGAATTGGATCGTTTGCGCTCTTTAATGCAAAACACCTTGAAAGTCGATACCGAGAACAAACATTTGAAACTCAAGACCGATCGGCTCAGTGCCGAACTGATGCACGCTTTGGACGACAAGCGGATTTTGGAGCGACAGTCGGATGCCTCATTTTTTGTCGCCGGGGCAACCGTGTTGGGATTGGGGATGATTGCAGGATTCATCTTTGCGAAAAAACGGCGTAGCCCCTACAATTCGCTGTAAAAGTAGTCTTTTGAAAGATCACCTTTTTGTCTGGCGTTTCCAGGTCCATGGGGCCACGGGGTGATCATCGGCCCACAACCCACGCCGCATCTTGCGTGCTTGGCTTTCGAGGCTTTTTAATATCGGGTCTTTGGAATAGCGTTTGTGCCTCCAGGCCAATCCTTCACGTACCAATTCTTGGTTTAGGTTGCGGCCAAAGGGTAAAATCACCTCCGCCAGTACCCGACTGTATTTATCCAAACCGAACGCCTTGAGCGTGATGTTTTGACCCAACGCCTCTTTGCGAACAAATTGCGTCGCTTCCTCACCGTAAGGTTGACCATGTTCCGGGGCATCGATCCCTTTTAAACGGATGACATGGACCCGGTTGAGAAACCGGACGCGGATGGTATCTCCATCGTGGACGGCGACCACCTTTCCCGGCCATGCCTCTTCGTTCTGCTCCGCATGTAGCGGGACCGATAGCAACAAGGCGAGCACCAGACTCCAACACCGGAAAATCTGGATGAAAATGACACGTCGATTGTTCATGGTTTTGCTTCCACCATCGGTTCACCCAACAATTTGGCCAAAGCCATGGCTGTCGTGACCGGTTGTTGGCACAGGCGATTTTGACAGACGTAAGCTGTGGGTTTTCCATCCATCAAAGGGCGTGCGGATAAAAGCGGCCAACCGTGTGGCACGGCCCCCTCTTCGGGATCCACCAACACCACAATCAATCCAGGGATCAAACGATGGGTCACCACATCCAGGAGGGCTTGGGTTTGCACGTCACCCCTTTTGCCAGAAATCACCACCTCCCGAGTCCGATCATCTTCCCATTCCCAGGCCCATAGCAATTCGGATGCCGTTGGTCCCAACCGTTGCAGTTCTGGCAACAAACTTTTTCGGAGTGCCTTGGCCTCTTCACGCCATCGTTTGTCTGCGGCCAGCCAACCCAGACGGGATAATGCCACCAACGCCGCCGCATTCCCCGCAGGGATGGCCCCATCTTCCAGTTCAAAGCGTTCGGGGAGGGGGGATGCAGGGTTTGTCGGCGTCTGTGTCAATGGCTGACCACTGTGTTTTTGGAACCGTTGCAACATCTCTTCGGCCAAGTGGCGGGCAGTTTCCAGATGGTCTAACTGGAAATCGGCGGTATAAAGATCCAAAAGACCTTGAATAAAAAAGGCATAGTCTTCCAAAAAAACCTCTTGGGTCACCCGTCCATCCCGCCGACTATGCCGCAATGAACCGGCAACCATCGCAATGGTCGCGAGACTTTTGGCCGCTTTGGCTGCCGCTGCGATATAGCGTGGTTCTTTCATGATGGCCCCCCCCTTGGCCAAGGCACTGATCATCAACCCATTCCAGGAGGTCACGATTTTATCATCTTTTGGGGGATGGGGCCGTCGTCGTCGTTCCTGGGCCAGTGTTTTCAAATCCTCCGCATGGGTTTGACGCGCCGCTTGGGCATCCGCCGGACTTCCCAAAAAACGCAACACCGAGCGTTTATTGACCAAACCTTCCATGGGATCGAAAAATAATTTTTTAAAAGGGACGGCACGTTCTTGACCCAAAGCTTGATCCAGTTCGGCCTCGGTCCAGGTGTAAAACCGTCCTTCTTCCCCAGCGGTATCGGCATCCAACGCGGAAATAAAGCAACCGTCGCGGGTGCCAAACCGATCCAACATGTCATCCAGAATGGCGGCTGCCACCTGTTGGTAGTAGACCACACCTGTCCGTTGAAACGCTTCCAGATAGATTCTGGCCAACAAGGCATTGTCCGAGAGGAGGATTTCAAAGTGGGGTATCTGCCATTGTCTGTCCACCGCATAGCGGTGAAAGCCCCCCCCCACTTGGTCACGAACGCCACCTGCCGCCATATGGTCCAGGGTGAGACGCACATGTTCCAATGCGCTGTTTTCCGCATTGGGATGGGTTGACCAACGCAACAGCATGGAGAGGATCGTCGGGTGCGGAAATTTGGGGGCGATTCCCAATCCGCCAAATTTGGGATCAAACCGCTCCTGCCAAAAACGGACCGCCGCAGTCCAAGGGTCATTTTGGAGATCATCGGGGCGCGATTTGGCAGAGGCTATAGGACTATTTGTCTTTTTTTTCTCCAGCCAATGTCCCAATCGGTCCGCTTCAGCCTTCATTTCGGCGGCGTTCTTTTCCCATTGACCGGCCAAGTCAGAAAGAATTTCGTTGAAGGAAGGGAGGCCATTGCGGGATTCTGGGGGAAAATAGGTGCCGCCATAGACTGGTTTTAAGTCGGGGGTTAGAATCAGGTTCAAAGGCCATCCCCCCGATCCGGTCATGGCAACCAAAATCTCCATGAAATGGGCATCGATATCGGGTCGTTCCTCGCGATCCACCTTGATGGCGACAAAATGGGCATTGAGAATGGTAGCGGTCGTTTGGCTGGCAAAACTTTCCCGTTCCATGACGTGACACCAATGGCACGAGGCATAACCGATGGAAATGAAAATCAGCCGATTTTCTTGTTTGGCTTTGGCCAACGCCGCCGGTCCCCAGGCAAACCAATGGACCGGATTATCGGCATGTTGTAACAAATAGGGGCTGGTCTCCTCCTTGAGATGATTGTTTTCCGCCATGGTGCTTTTTCCAAAAATCCAGGTCGCGTTCAACAAAACCAGCAGCATCCATGTGATTTTACGCATTTTTTTCCTGGATATTGTCATAAGCCACTCCACTTTTTAAGAAATATTCAAACGGTGGGAAGTCCATATTCTGACCAGCGTTGGGTGACTTTGGCAGCCGTTTTGGGATCGGGCACCAGGGGTTTTCCCCAATGGCGTCCGGTCTCTTCCAGGGTACGTTGGGTGGCATCCATGGCAAAGCGTCCTGTTGTTGCATCATGGATCAAATCGCGTCCGGGATCGGTTCGGGTTGCCATGGACCATAGCAGATCATCCCACGAATCCAGGCGACAATCCTCATCAAGAATCCAAAATTGGCGGGGACTGGTTTCAGGATGGATGGTTTGCAACAGGGCACGCGCCGCCAACATCCCCCGCCCTGGCGTTTTGCCATCCACCCCCACGACCGCCAATTTTCCTTGAAACCACAGGTGTGCATGGGTGATCACCGCGTGGGCTGCGATGATGTCGGCAATGGCGTCATGCCGACAAACGCCAGGATCGCTTGGAGGTACCGTTTCGCATTCTACACCCATTTTGGTGGTGGCATCGATACCCAGTTTACCGCCCAGTCCACACTGGCACGAAGCAAAATCGAGATAATCGATGGGGGTATGTTTCAGGCATACCAGATCGCGTTCTCCATGACAGTGTTGCGCCATGGCTGCCATGACTTGGCTGGGGTCTGTCAGAGCAACAGTTTCATCGACCACAATGATGTATTTGGTATAAAGAAATTGGCGTAGAAATCCCCAGACTGCCATCATCACTCGGAAGGCATGGCCTGGATATCCTTTTTTCAAACCGACAAATGCCACACGGTAGGATGCTGCCGCCATGGAGAGGTGAAAGCCGGTGATTTCAGGAAATTGTTTTTTCAGCAGCGGGGTAAAGACTCGGTTGAGAGCGATGGCTAGAATCGCGGGTTCATCGGGGGGGCGACCGGTATAGGTTCCCAGATAGAGGGGATTGCGGCGCATGGTAATTCGTTCCACGGTCATGACGGGGAATTGTTCCACCTCATTATAATATCCGGTGTGATCGCCGAACGGTCCTTCAGGGGCCAGTTCTGCCAGGTCCACGGTCCCTTCCAAAACGATTTCGGCGGTAGCGGGGACGGGCAAATCTGGAACCCATCCGGGTGTTGTTTCCACCCGCCGTTCCCGGAGTAGTCCGGCAAAGGCATATTCCGATAAAGTCTCAGGGACTGGCGTTACTGCGGCAAGGATTGTTGCCGGATCGCATCCAATGGCCACGGCAACGGGCATTTTTTCTGTGTATTCTCGGGCATGTTGTGCGCCACCGCGATGTTTGAGCCAGCGCATGATCACGCGATTTTTGCCCAACACCTGCATACGATAGACGCCGATATTGACTGGCCCTCCTTGGCGTCCACGGGTAATGACCAATGGCCAGGTAATCAACCGTCCTATGTCTTCTGGCCAGCATGTCAGGATGGGTAGCCGTCCCAAATCGACTTGTTCTCCGGTCCAGATGATTTCACGGCAGGGGGGGTGGGAGACGGTTCGCACGGGCATGAACCGTCCTTTGGCGAATAATTGTGCGAGTTTGATGAGGTCACTGGGGTTTGCGGGTGGTTGGGGTTGTTTTAAGCGGGCGAGATCTTCTCCTAGGGTTTCCAGTTCGTTGGGTGAACGGCCTAAGGCGAGTCCGATACGCCGTTCGTTGCCAAAAAGATTTGTGACCACTTTCATGTCATATCCTTTGACATGGTTGAATACCACGGCGGGTCCACCCATGAGCAATAATCGGCGGCTGATTTCAACGATTTCCAGTTTTGGATCCACCACGGCATCAACGCGAACGAGTTCTCCGTGTTTTTCCAGAAAGGTCAGAAACTCTCGGAGATCGGTAAAGGCTCTGGACATGATGAATTTCCTTGGAATGTTGAAATTTTTTTAATTATTAAAAGAAAAAAGGGGTCTGGGGGATTGCCCCCAGGGTTTTGCTTTTGA
>JADGCQ010000151.1 GCA_015228925.1 Magnetococcales bacterium
TTTTAATATTTTTTTTAGGGAGTGTCACAAATTATCGAATATCAACACGCCCTCATGTCACGGGATTCCAAATGCAATTGCCCTGAGTGTGCGTGAAGAACTCGTTGTTTGTCCCATAAAAAAAAGGGGTCTGGAAGATTGCCTCCAAACCCCTTTTTTCTTCCAATCCATTAATGTGGGGGGTGTGATCGATTATTGTGACGCAATTGCCGAACTTCCCGGCGCAGTGAGACGACCTGGGCGATCAACGTCCGTATCCGCTCCGACATCTTGAGAAAAATCCTCAATGAGAACATGGGATCCTCACCCAACCATTGCAAAAATCCTTTTCTGTTGACCGACAACACCCGAACCTTTCCCAACGCACGCGCTGTGGAAATGCGTGGCGAGCCATCGTATAGGGCAATACTGCCAAACACATTGTCTTTTTCAAGGATGGCGACCAAAAAAGGTTCCTTGTCGCCATCATCAACCCATATCTGCACGCGCCCTTCCAAAATAATGAACATGGATCCGGGAGGATCATGTTGTTTGACGATGGTTTCGCCATTTTGGAATGTTTTTCCGAGGGACACTTTGTTTCTGCTAAAAAGCATGGCCAACATATCCTATGCAAGAAGCGTAAACGGCCATTGTTATCCATTTTTCCTTCGCGACAGCCAACGGCGCAAAATGGCCTTGAAAAGTTTGATGACGATATCAGGATGGGCCGTATTGGCAATCACTGTCCGATAGGAGGCACTGCCGGTAAAGGTATCCCATAGTGCCGTACTGAGTTTTTTGGGGCTGGCAGGATCATTTTGTTCCGACCGAACCGAGTCCAACAGTGCCTCCTGCACCAGGGAAAAGGGGCGCATCAGGTGATCCAATGAGAATATGATCCCCCCCAATAAATTATCGTGATCCAGCTCACGGCAGGTTGGGGCAAAAAAACGTTGGAATGCCTGTTTGGATATTCCATGGACAATCGCGGTATAGGCGCACGCCTTGGCCAACTTGTAGGAAGCCCCGATGCCATCTTTAAACAGGCGGGAGGAGCTACAGTCCCCCACCAATACGACACGATCTGTAAAAGGTTTGTGGGGTGGGCCGATGTGTATTTTGGGTTGACAATGACAGGTTTGGACAGGAACCTTCCATCCGTGGGGGAGACATTGGACCATTTCAGGGGCACGAAAGATGCGATCCAACATGGTCTTGTCAACATTTTCTCCCAACACCACCAATGTGGCATAAGGCCCCTTGGGGGTCAGGGCGAGGAACTTCAGTCCGGGAATATTCAATAGGAATATGTGCATAGACTTCCCCAAACGCCGCTCTACCTCCTCGGATCCAAAGTATAACTCAGCAATGTATGCTTTGGTCGCTCGCGGAGGTTTATAACCAAAATTCATCTGTTCAAACAGCGACAATCCAGCACCGTTCAAACCGACGGCACCCACAATGAGGTCGTATGTTTGTGTTTTCTCTTCACCCCAAGTAACCCTGGGACGGTCATGATCCCAATCCAGTTTCTTGACCCGCTTGGGGATGCGGTTGGCCCCCTGTTTTTGGGCAAGATCCAGGAGAAATTGGTCGAAGGCTTGCCAAGGGAGTGGTTTTTGCGTTTCAGCCCCCTTGGGTCCGCCACCCCGAAAAATACAGGCAATACGCATTTCCTCGGTATGCGCCCGGATGCGGGCGTTACTGTGATCGGTATGCAACGTGTAGGCGTCAATGGTATCCATCAAAACATCGTTGGGCAAATGGATACCCGAAATGGCCAGTTTTTGGACCAAAGATTCGGAAATGACCCCACCGCACATGTTGCATCCGGGAGGCCCCGTCAGAGAAAAATCCCGTGGCTCAAAAATATCCACGTCAATCTTAAGATGGATGCTCTTGGCCAGTTCCAGGAGAAAATAAGCGGTCATGGAACCCGCCGGTCCACCGCCGATGACCCCTACACGAGAATGGTCACTCAGTTCCATTAATTGAGGTCACTTTCCACGCGGTCCATCCAATTGTGCAATCCCTGGACATTCACCTCCCAGTCCATGGCCAACACCTGCGAACTCTCTTGGAAAGTCAACGGGCAACCCAAAGCTTCCAGACGTTCCCGGCTCATCGTTTGGATACCCTCCAGGATGCGTCCATTTTTGTCCGGGAGATTATCGGCAAAAACATTCCAGGCCAATTCGGCATAGTCCTCCAGTTGCCTTTTTAAACCATCCATGAGAGCCTTTTCAAAAGGGATGGAGTCAAAATGGGTCAAGTGCAGCCAATCAGGCTTCAAGGCGGTCAAGCGGTCAATACTGGTCAAACTGGCCTTGGGATCGAATTGTGTGGGTGTGGTGGCGGGAAACAAAAATCGTCCACCAGGACTATCCAATTCCCGATAGGAGATCCCCAAGGCATCACCAGAAAAGATGCCGCGACTTGTGCTATCCCAAATGACCAGATGGTGGTGCGCATGGCCTGGTGTGTGGAAAAAAATCAATTCACGATTTCCCAGGAAAAACCGTTCTTCATCCGCCGGCGTCACGGTACGGTGGGCTGGAACCGGAGTCAACCCGCCCAATAGGGATGCAAAACGTTCTTCACCATACACCTGCTTGGCACTGGCCAACAATTTGGAAGGGTCGATCATATGTTTCACCCCCTTGGGATGGACATAAAGTTTGGCGTTGGGACATTTTTCCAACAGTAAACCGGCCCCTCCCGCATGATCGAGATGAACGTGGGTCACGATCACCGCTGCAACATTTTCCAAAGGTATTCTCTTCCTGGCCAGGGCATCCAAAATACGGGGAACCGCAAGTTGCGGACCTGTTTCGATGAGTATGGCGCGGTTTTGTTCCACAATCAGATAGGATCCCGCCAAACCTGGCCGGATATAATGACAATCAATCCGCGTAATGCCATGATCCAGATCCTTGTTGTCCAGTGACATCGCATTTTTCCTGTTTCAAATAATGAAAGTTAGAAAAGGCCATCTTCGTATGTTCTATCCCGATGCGGGATGGCCTCACCCCAATACACCGACAATGGCCTTGTCGCATCCTCAGGTCAAGACGTATGAGGGTTGACGTTTGAATGACCATTCCGATCAGACGAAACCTCTGGTAGTATGGACGGTATGATGACGCCAGACTTGGGTGCCATCATTTCGGACCACACCGTATACTCTCGTCCAGGACTTGTAATCCCCATGATATCCCCAACCTTGAATCACATACAGGACTGGAGTGCGGGATTGTTGCGCCACGGCTGGGTGCTACTGCAAACCACCGTGCCGCGTCTGGCGACATGGCGTCAGCCGGCAGGGCAATGGTGGCGCAAAACATTCTCCAGGGATAGTTTGTCCCGTTTGGCGGATCATTGGACGACCCTGCTTCAGGATTCTATGGCAGATACGCCCCCTGAATCAAAAGGAAAAGTGACCGGTAACACGGTGGCCCTGTATTCCCCCCAGGGGACCATCCAAACCCTGAATAATCAGACCAGGGGAATTTTTAAAGTGACGGATGTATCAAGTTTTCGTTCCCGTTGGCCGAAACGTGCGTATGACCTGGATTTGTCCGAAACGTCCGTCCTGGCCCATGGCATTGCGACCCATGTGATGACGCCAGACGATGCACAGAAAGATTTTGTACAACACGTCCTGGAAGTTCGCAAACTGGGGGGATATGATCCCTCTGTTTTCCAGGAAACCCGCCATATTCTGGGCCAATCCCAAAACACCCAACTCAATGGTTGATCCTCTATGATCCAGACTTTCTTTCCGAATCCGTTGCCAAACTATGGTCAGACGGTTTGGGTGATCAACCGATCGGCACGATTTATCACCATTTCTGCCATGGCCGTGTTCATTTGGCTGATGTGGCCGAGTTTTGTCGGGGCGCAACAGGCTGAGGACAATACCTCTGGCGAAGCTAAAGCCGCTTTCACCAGATTGCAATCTTTTATCAGCGGTATGCATACCATGGAAGCCGATTTCCTACAGCGGGTTGTCAATCCAGCGCAGGGGACGCCAGAGGAGAGCAAAGGACGATTTTATGCCTCCCGTCCGGGAAAATTTCGTTGGGATTATCTCTTTCCCTTTGTGCAGAACATTGTCTCCGATGGTAAGGAGATATTTTTCTACGAACCTGACCTCAAACAAGTTTCCATCGCCAATTGGTCAAGACTGAATGATTCTCCCGCATCATTTTTTGTCAGTAATGAACCTTTGGAAACCGTTTTTGACTGGTCGGTCTATTCCGACCCCGTTTTTCATTCTCCCGCCGTGCATTTGAAACCCAAAAAGGCTGGGGAAGTCCAGTACATCGATGTTGTACTCAGTCCCGAAAATGATTCCCTGATCCGGTTGTCCATTCTGGATACTATGGGTAATTTATCCCACTTTCATTTTTATAAATCCCGTATCAACGCCGATATTCCCCCGGATCGTTTTCAATTTAAAGTTCCCGAAGGGGTCGATATTGTCCGAACCAACGCGGTCAAACAATAACGTTTTACAACGGAGACTGGTATGCCCTCCTTCGATATTGTCTCGGAAGTCGATCTCCAGGAAGTGGATAATGCCGTCAACCAAACGGCCAAGGAAATAGGGACTCGTTATGATTTCAAGGGTTCCCAATGCAAGGTGGAACATGAAGAGGCGGTGATTACCATCACCGCCGATGATGATTATAAATTGGAACAGGTGGTGGACGTATTGAAAGAGAAGATGGTTCGACGCAAAATTGAACCAGGGTCGCTGGATTTTGCCAAAGCGGAGCAGGCTTCTGGAAATCTGGTGCGTCAGGTGGTTACGGTCAAACAGGGGATCGAAACGGAACTGGCGAAAAAAATTTGCAAAATGATCAAGGGTTCAAAAATCAAGGTACAAGCCGCAATTCAGGGGGATGCGATTCGGATTACCGGAAAAAAACGCGATGATCTGCAAGAGGCCATCGCCAAGGTCAAAGAATCGGGTTATGAACTCCCGCTACAATTTATCAATTTTAGAGATTGACCCCTTTTATGCATCGCTCCAAAAAGGTGGGGAAAGTGGGTGTGGTTTCTTTGGGATGCCCCAAGAACCTGGTTGATACGGAAAAGATGCTTGGACGTTTTTTTGAGTCGGGTTATACGTTGACGCCCAATCCTGAAGAGGCGGATTTGTTGGTTGTCAACACCTGTGGGTTTATCGCAGATGCTGAAGAGGAATCCCGGCAGGCGATTCGGGAGATGGCGGCGATCAAGTCGCGTCATCCGGGGGTCCGTTTGGCGGTGACTGGCTGTCTGGCCCAGCGTTATGGTCGTCTCCTCAAAGAACAAATCCCCGCCATTGACCTGCTGTTGGGTACCCACGATACCCCCGAACAATCGCGCCGTTTGATCACACCACCCTTACGGCGCACACCCATTCTAGCCCCTCTCCACAAACCTTTGGAGGGTGCCCCACGGGTGTTGACAACGCGCCCCCACACCGCCTACCTTAAAATCGCCGAAGGGTGTAATAATCCGTGTTCATTTTGCATCATTCCCCAATTGCGCGGTCCATTTCGTTCACGTCCCGTGGAAGAATTGGTCGCTGAGGCCCAGGCCCTGGCTGCTGGGAGGGTGTGTGAACTCAACTTGGTATCCCAGGATACCAGCCTCTATGGCCGGGATCTTTCCCCACGTGCAAGCTTAATCCATTTATTGACAGCCCTGGAAACCATTGATCCCATTCAGTGGATTCGACTGCTTTATCTCTATCCCACGCTGGTCACCGATCCCTTATTGGATTTTATCGGCCAGTCTGGAAAAGTCGTCCCCTATCTGGATATTCCATTTCAGCATACCCATTCGGCGGTACTCGCCAGGATGCGGCGGGCGGAGCGGGGAGGTGATATTCGCCAATTGGTGCAAAGGATACGGCGGCGGATACCCAACGGGGCCATTCGGACGACTTTCATCGTCGGATTCCCTGGAGAGACCGAGGAAGAGTTTCAAGATCTTTTTGAATTCGTTCAAGAGTTTCAACTGGAGCATGTGGGTGTTTTTGCTTATTCCGATGAGGCGGGTTCCCACGCTTATACGCTACCGGACAAGGTTGCACCCGAAATCATCGAGGAACGTCGGAGCCGGATTTATGAATGCCAGCAAACGATCAGCCAACAAAAGTTAACCACTTACAAAGGGTTGACACTGCCGGTCCTTGTGGATGACACCCTGGAAGAACCACCGTGGACGCACCGGGGACGGACTTTGTGGCAGGCCCCGGATGTGGATGGTCATGTCAAACTTAAGGGGAGACCGATGGCCGTTGGGACGATGGTGATGGCGACCATTGTTCAGAACACCGCCTATGATTTGATGGCGGAGGTATGAGGGTGTCGCCCGGTGGTTGCAATCCTGAAATCGCCGGGCATTGGGGTCGTTTTTTCCCGTTTGTTCTGGAGTGATCATGGAATCATCGCCTCCGTTGGCGGACCGGATGCGTCCCCGGACATTGCGCGAGGTACGGGGACAGGAACATTTGACCGCTCCTGGTCGTTTGCTCTACCAAGCTTTAAAAGCGGACCATTTACCTTCATTAATTTTTTGGGGGCCGCCGGGGTGTGGAAAAACGACGTTGGCCCGAATTATCGCGGCTGAGGTGGGTAGTCATTTTGAACCCATGTCGGCGGTGATGGCGGGTGTGCGTGATGTCCGTCTGGTGGTGGAACGGGCTAAGGAAGAAAAACAGCGCGCCGGTAAGGCGACCATTCTATTTGTGGACGAAATACACCGTTTTAACAAAGGGCAACAGGATGCTTTTCTCCCTTATGTTGAAGATGGCACCATCATCCTTTTGGGGGCGACGACGGAAAATCCTTCATTTGAGTTGAATGGTGCGTTGTTATCGCGCACCCGTGTTGTCACCCTGAATGCACTGAGTACGGAAGATTTGGTTCACATCATTCGGGAGGCGGTGGAGGATCCGCAGCGCGGATTGGGCAGCGGCGGGGTATCCCTTTCCGATGGGACGGCACAAGCCATTGCCGAGGCGGCGGATGGCGATGCCCGTTTGGCTTTGAATATTTTGGAAACACTTTCCAGTATCGCCCAGGCCAAAGAAGATGGGCAGATTGAACTGGGAAAAGATGCGTTGGAATCGGCCATGTTGCATGGCGTCTTGCGTCATGATAAGGCGGGGGAAGCGCATTATAATTTAATCTCTGCCTTGCATAAATCATTGCGCAGTTCGGATGTGGATGCATCCTTGTACTGGCTGGCGCGTATGCTCGGTGCGGGAGAGGATGGATTGTATGTTGCAAGACGCCTGATCCGCTTTGCCAGCGAAGATGTGGGCAATGCGGATCCCCAGGCATTGCAGGTCGCATTGGGGGCGAAGGAGGCCTATCATTTTACCGGACGGCCTGAGGGGGAATTGGCTTTGGCCCAGGCGGTCATTTATCTGGCGACAGCACCCAAGAGTAACTCGGTGTACACCGCCTACGAGGCGGCCAAGGAGGCGGCCAAAAAATGGGGTTCTTTGCCACCTCCCATGCATCTACGCAATGCCCCGACGGCATTGATGAAAGAGTTGGGTTATGGGAGCGGCTATCAATATGCCCACGACTATGAAGATGCCCTGGTTACCCAGGAACATTTTCCCGAACCGTTGGTAGGTCAACGCTATTATTTTCCCGTTGCCCGGGGTTATGAACGGGAGATTGAAAAAAGATTGGCCTATTGGCAAAAGCTAAAAAAAGAGCGCAAGCGTGTTGACATTCGATAATTTGTTAATTTCCCCTTGAAAAATTATTGAAAGAAAAAAGGGGTCTGGGGGATTGCCCCCAGGGTTTTGAT
>JADGCQ010000152.1:0-557 GCA_015228925.1 Magnetococcales bacterium
CCACCTCCCGCCACGATCCCCACCGGCTGGCCGAAGGGGTGCGCGGTGTCATCGGACCAGAGGCGGCCCTGATGGGGGGCTATGCGGTGGGCATCATCACCAACGAGGAGCTGGCTTACGACGGCTATCAGGTGGGTATTGCCCTATTCGCCGAAGAGCTGGGCAGCTTCGAATTGTTTAAGGTGGATGATCTTCCCAACCGGGAACAGGCGTGCGGCAGGATGCTGGGAGAACAGATCGCCCAACAACTCGCTCAACCAGTCGGTGACAACCTGATGCTGTTTTATGATTCGGTGGACCGCACTACCGGACGGTTGCGGATGAACATGGCCGAACCTCTGCTCAAGGGCCTTGCCGAAACCCTGGATGCCGCTGCCCTCGAAGGCTTGGTGGGCGCGGGTCTGTTGGGCGACATGGGCTGCCGGGAAACCTGGCAGTGGTTCGGGGATCAGGTCAATCAAAATACCGCCATGGCCCTGCTGCTCGGCGGTGGCCTGCGCGCCCACAGCCTGGTTTTTCACGGTTGCCGACCCGCTTCCGACTATCTCACCGTGACC
>JADGCQ010000152.1:566-7717 GCA_015228925.1 Magnetococcales bacterium
CCCACAGCCTGGTTTTTCACGGTTGCCGACCCGCTTCCGACTATCTCACCGTGACCCGGGCCGAGGATTCCACCGTGCTGGAACTTGATCACCGCCCGGCCCTGGAGGTAATCAGCGAATTGTTGGGCAAGGAGAACGATGTGCCGTGGAAGGAGTATTCCTTCTTCGTTACCCTGGGTGTCAACTTGGGGGAAAAGTATGCCCCGTTCAAGGAGGAAAACTACCAAAACCGCCTGTGCCTACGCGCCGATCTCAAACGCAAGGGGATCGTGATGTTCGAGCCGGACCTGGTGGCGGGTACCGAGGTGCAGTTGATGCGCCGCAGTATCGGGTTTTCCTATATTCAGGAGCGGGTCGATCGTCTGTTCGATTCCCTGCCCGAGGGCAGAGAGCCTCTCCTAGCCCTCTACATCGATTGTGCCGGACGTGCCGGTGCCTACTGCGGCATGGACGAGGAAGAAGCCGCAGTGGTGATCGAGGCCATCAATGGCCGCGTTCCCCTGCTGGGCCTCTACGGCGGCGTGGAAATTGGTCCGGTAGGGGGCAAATCCCGCAGCCTGAACTGGACCGGCGTTCTGACCCTGATCAGCCGATAGAGTACCGCGCAGACCCCGGCCAGACCCTCTCTTCCCCGGAGAAACAGGCCGGGATGAACACCATTTGCGCCCGCATCCCTCATTGTTGCCTATGGTCTGGCATACGGCTTTGGGGGAAAACCTTTTCCCCATCCATATCGGGTACGCGACCTCTCCCAAGGCTTGCCAGAATGCTACGGTGAGGGGATTTCCCCGCCGTCCACGCGGCAATTCAACCGTTCCAAAGCCCGTTTCATAGTCTCGATAGCCTCCAGACGCCGGGATTGTTCGGTCAATCTGTCAAAGTCGAGGAACAGCCGCATACCGTCCTTCTCCTGACGGAAAAACCGCCCGCTGTTTTCGACATCCGCCAGAATGTCAACCACCTTGTAAGGGGTGATCTGCCGGTGGATCCCCTTGACGGTCAAAGGCTCGCCCCGCTCCACAACCACCAGATCCTTGACCAGCGCATAGGTTTCATAGGAGAGCGTAATGCCATCGGCATCCGACACTCCTTCCAGACGGGCCGCCAGATTGACCTCACCACCGATGATGGTGTAGTCCATGCGCTCGTTGCTGCCAAAATTTCCCACATTGCAATAACCGGTGTTGATCCCCACGCGCATGTGGAATGGACGGGCATAGCCCATCTCCGACCATTTGGTACGCAAATCGGCCATATGACGTTGCATCTCCAGGGCCATACGCACGCAGGCCTGGGCATCTTCCTGAACACCCCGGCTTTCAGGGTCGCCGAAAAAAATCAAAATGGCATCGCCGATGTATTTGTCGATGGTGGCCCCATACTTGAGGGCGATGCGGGTCATCTCGGTAAGATAATCGTTGATCAGGAAGGTAAGGTCTTCCGGTTCCATGTCGTCGGTTGTGGCGGTAAAGTCTTTGATGTCGGAGAAAAAAACCGTAAGCTTTTTTCTTTCCGTGTTGAGCGTGACCTGGCGCTGGCCACTAAAGATCGTGGCGTAGACCTGGGGTGAAAGATATTTGGAGAGTTGATGGGAAAGCCGCTCAAGCATGGCGTTCTTCTCATCCAGGGATTTACTGACCTCCATCAGATTGTGTTCGTTGCGATCACTCAGGCGCATCATCCGCCGGGTGGTCTTGAACAGCTTTTCAAAACTTTTCAGCAGCGCGGCAAAAGGTTCCCGGGCAGCATCGTTCAAGGTGTTCGAGGCGAGAATCGCCCTGCTGCTCTCAATGATTTGCTCTTCATCCTCAAACAACTCCAAACTCATGGCGGATCAGTCCCGGGGACACAGTTTGAAGTTAGCCGATTCCAGATCCTCACCAAATTCCTCGCCCAGCTCCGCAGAGTTATCATCGTCGGCGTCATAGTGCCAATTGATGGTCACATCCAATCCGCGTTCCGCCGCTGCATCCAAGGTTTCAAACAGGTTTATGATGACTTTGGCACTGGTGGAATTGAAATAGACAAGATCAAAATCGAAGGAGACCTGCCCGTCTTCAAGATTGTTGAGATGTTCTTGAAGTTGTTTGATTGGGTCGCCGTAGAATTTCGGCACGTTTTCGGGGTAGGACTCTCCGCGCAGGACGAAGGTGTTGCGGGAAAAATCAAAGTTTACCTCGGGGGTACGCTCGGTACGCTCAATCTTGATGTTGTCCATATCACCGTTTCCGTGTTGTCGATCAGACGTGCGCTTTCAGGGTAAAAAAGGCGTAGGTGCCATCGACATCGGCAAAGTCATATTCGATGGGTTGGCTGGCCTTGCGGGCAATGTCGATGAATCCCACTCCGGCACCTTTGCTGCTCTCGGGGACATCGCCCTTGAGAATTTTTTTGTACATGGATTTCAGCTCCTCGCCACTCATCTTCTGAATCCGCGATAGCTGCCTGTCCAAATGTTCCTTGTCCTCATGGCGGATTTTGTTGCTACAGGTTACAAAATAGTTGCCATTGCTCTGTCCCACGGTGATCAATCCGTAGCTGAGTACGTTGTCGGTGCTGTTTTCCGGTTCCCGTTCCACGGAATAGCGGATGACATTTTGCATCTGTTCCACAAAGACGGAAAACACGCTACGCACCGTTTTGCTATCGGTTTCCTCGATGGTAAGCTTTTGCTTGATGGCCTGCCCAATACCGCTGAGGATCGCCTCGGTCATGTAACCGCTGTAGCAAAAGATGACACCCTGATTGTTCAGGGATTCACGGATTCGGTAATTTTCCTCTGCAAGCATCATCAAGCCCCTGTGCCTGTGGCTGAAGTGACGAATACGCTGCCCATGCTCCCCATGGCAGCGCACAACACCACAAGAAGCGGCGGACGGGCGTAGGATCGACGGGAAACCCTATAGCCATCCGCCGGTTGGGCGGACAGGCATACGCGCAAAGGCACGCCGCGCCATGTTGCGGCTACGGCGGAGGATTCCTTTTGAACCGCCCAAGTGCCTCATTTGGGTGCGGCATCTTAAGTAACCCGCATCATGACACATTTCCACGGCACACTCAACCGCTCTCATGCAACCGCATTTAAAATCCCTTGACACGAGGGTGTGGTGATGTTTCGTAACATGTCGATATGAATATAATATTATTAAAAGAAAAAAGGGGCCTGGGGGATTGCCCCCAGGGTTTTGGTTTTGATTTTGTTTTTGTTTTTCACGCGCCACTTATCCCGAAGCATTTTTTTTCGCGCTTTTGGTTTTTGCGAAAAAAAATGCGCAGGGCGCGCGCCTTAGCGTGGTGTTTTTCGCGGTTTTTGCGAAAAACATCACGCATAATGCCATGTTTTAGCACCTTCAACATTGCATTGTGTTTGCCTTCTTTCGCAAAAACCGCGAAAGAAGGCAAACCAAGGCGCGCGCCTGCGCATTTTTCCCTTTAAAAGAAAAGGCACGGGAAAAATGCTTCGGGATAAGGGGCGCGTGGAAAAGCAAAGTCAAAAGCAAAGTCAAAACCCTGGGGGCAATCCCCCAGACCCCTTTTTTATTTTAATAATTGATCATTTTCAGGTATTTGTACATGCCAATTTCAAATGCGATTGCCCTGTGCCAATGGCCTGAACGGGTAGAAAAAGCTGCGCATACTCATCCAGGAACGGATCAGGCGGAAGCCACACGATTGGCGATAATTTTGCGCATATAGGCGGGCAGTGCCTCCAGCCCTTTCTTGGTAAAGTCGTAACGGTCCACGTTCACATGCTTGGGTGAGTCGATGCTGTTGGCAACGTTAACTCCCGTTATCCAGCATTCTTCGTGCAAACCAGCCCCCAGGGTGTAGCCGCCGACGTACCAGATGTTCTGGACCCCCTGGTAGTTGGGAATCTCCTGATCTTGGGCGTCCATGGCATCCATGTCGATGATCTGGTGGTAAAACTTGAACATGGTACAGGGTCTCATGGGGGTGTTCTCCTGGGGCGGGATAGCGGCCAGGGGATCCCGGAAGGGACCGGGCACCAGGATGGAGGTGTCGGAAACCGGATTGACCGGGTTGATGGTGACGAAATATTGCGGCAAAGAACCATGCTTGCCGTATTGGCTCATCCATTGAGCGTAATCGGGATTGCTGGGATCGTTCTGATGCTGATTGACACAGTAGGTGATGGTGTAGGCGTTGTGTTCCCGATCCCGGGGGGGAATGTTGATGTTGTAGCTGCACCACAGGTTCACATCCCGGGGCAGAACCGAGGGGTCGGTGTGGACATAAACACTGTCGTAGGCGTATTTAAACTTGGCCATGAGGTCGGCCAGCCCCTCGGGAATATCCCTTGGATTGGCAAAGGCGGAAATAACTTCCCGGGCCTGAAGGGCCATAACCACATGGGTGAAAGGCTTCTCGTCTCCGGTAACCTGAAAGGAACCGTCGAGCCGACGCGAGAAGCGAACCTTTTGCCGGGTACGGATACGGCCCTCCCTGTTCCCGGGATCCAGATAGTCCACCAGTTTGGCAATCCAACTGCTCGCGCCACCCACGAAGTACCGGCGGTCCGGTTCGGGTTTTCCCGGGTCGCCCAGCCCCTCCTGCATATGGTAGTAGTGCAAGATCGCCCGCAACGGTGCCTTTTTGGGGTCAATGCCGCTGGTATAGTACATGCCGACAATGCGCGGATAGAGATTGCCATAGGCAAACCCTTCATCCAGCCCGGCTTGCTGAACGAACCGCTCCACGGTCATGTGCCGATAAGGCTCTTCGTCGATCTTCTGCCAGAATTGCGTGCATTGATCCTGAAACAGATGCAGTTGCCCTTGGATGAAGGGATTGACCTCATTCCAGAAACCATCGACGACGTAGCCCTTGGGCACCTTGGCACTCACCGGTTTGTCTGGATCGGAGATGTAGGAAAAGGAACTGTAATCTAGCAGTTTTCTGTGATCAACCCCCAGTTGTTCAAAGACTGCCACTAGGTTTTTGTAGGTCTTGGCGTTAAAATCGTTGACCCCCAGATCGGCCCATCGCGACATTCCCCCCACGGTGACCGGAAAGGTCCGGGCATTGCCGCCACAATGGTGGGCCGCCTCAAATACCACGAAGTCATGCCCCAGCTTTTTCAACTGATAGGCTGCCGCCAGGCCGGATACGCCACCACCGATGATGGCCACACGCTTTTTGTTATTGGCATTGGACATGCTATTTTCCCCTGATTCAATCCATCGAAAACCCTGTCACCGCCCAACCGCCGACCCGGCGCGACAGAGGCGGAGGGCGCGGTGGGCGATGCGCTCAACCGGTTCAGCTCCAGACCGGTGTAACCCCCGACCGCCAACACCGCTGGGCAAGAGGCAACAGGCGAACCATAGGCATGACGGTTCCTACCTGGCCGCGCCAGAGTTGGTTCATGTTTTCCAGGGTCGCGGCAAAAGCCTGTTGCAATGCCTGGATGTCGGGATGATCCGTGGCCCCCGGCCTGCCGACGTAGACCTCGGGGAACGCAGAAACATGGTTGCTGCCCGGACGGTAACCCTGCCGTTTCATGTCATTTTCGATGATCAGAAAACGGCCAAAATGGGAATATCGGGTCCACTGAGGATAACTGAAGGAGGTGGCTAAGCGATCCTCCGCAGGCAGGGGATAATCCTCGGGATCCAGTGTCGTGGATAACGCAACAGGCGTCTGGCTGGCCGGTGTTTGCATGTGGATGTTGGCTAAAGGGGCGATTTCCAAAAGCTTCAGGCGTTCTTGAGGCGGTGTCGGCACATATGCGCCTTCCCCCTGCCGGGAGATCGCCAGCACCACCCGCCGGGCGGTCTCTAACCTGTCAATCACCTGGGGAAAAGGTTGCTCCATAGTCCACAGCACCTGTTGATAGATGGTACTCCAGGCAAAGCTGTCTTCCCCCACCTGTTCGATGCCGCTGAGCAGGGCATCGTAAAGTTCTTGGATGGAATTATAGGGAAATTCTGGCGTGAGATGCCGGGAGGGGCCATAGAGAAGCGGTTCGGGCGATTCGATGTCGAGCATCATTCCCAGCCGGGTCTCGTCCAATGGTCCCAGCTCGGCATTGATCAGGCTGTGATGCCCGGTGGCGGGATCGTAGGGCTTGAGAAACTCCACCGGATGGCCATAGACCGGGGCGGCGAAGCAGGGGAAGGTGTCCAGGGCCAAGCAGAGATTGGCGGCCAACTGGATGTGCAACATTTCCTCTATGCAGACGCTTTGGATGATCTCATAGTAGGGGTGCCGGGTATCCTTGATGGATGCCAGCGCGGTGAAGTAGAACGGCATGGTGTAAAGCTCCACCGCCACCGCCACCCGAGCATGTTGCTGAACTAGTTGTTTGGTCCAAAACAGCGTATTCTTGTCGGACATAGACCCCCCCCTTCAAATCGCCCAAAGCCAACGTAGCCATCGGCGGGACATTATGCCTTTCGGACAAAGAAGTCAAAGTAAAAAACCAAATTCCAAAACCAAAGGCCAAGACAATAAGCCAAGACCGAAATCCAAGACCAAATACCAAAACCATTAGACTTAGAACCATAAGTCCTGAATTTCTTTAAACCATTTGTTGAATGTCATGAATGTGTTAGAAAATAGACATACAAAGGGCATCGATGGCGGCTTTCATTTCTGGGTCATCGGTCAATGCCTGCGTAATCGCCCCCGTACAGGCTGTGACGGGATCGACCCCGGAATGCAAAAGTTTTCCGGCATGAACGAGCAAACGTGTGGAGGCCCCCTCCTCCAATCCGTTCCCCTTCAAGTTGCGCGTAAGATGGCCAAAACGGACCAAGGACTCGGCAGTTTCCAATGCGATGCCCGACTCACGGGCAACGATTCTAGCCTCAAGCCCCGCTTCGGGATAATCAAACGCCAGGGCAATAAAACGTTGACGGGTACTTTGTTTCAGATCCTTAAGGACACTTTGGTAGCCCGGATTATAAGAGACCACCAAACAAAACTCTGGTGCAGCCTTGAGCAACACACCACGTTTCTCCATGGGGAGAATACGCCGGTCATCCGCCAACGGATGGATCACCACCGTGGTATCCTTACGGGCTTCCACAATCTCATCCAGATAACAGATGCCCCCATGCCGCGCCGCCCGGGCCAACGGACCATCCTCCCAAACGGTATCACCGCCAACCATCAAAAATCTTCCCACC
>JADGCQ010000153.1 GCA_015228925.1 Magnetococcales bacterium
GCGCAAAAACCGCGCAAGTATGGCAAACTAAGGCGTGCGCCCTGCGCATTTTTTTCGCAAGAACGAAAAGCGCGAAAAAAATGCTTCGGGAGAAGGGGCGCATGAAAGGCAAAATCAAAACCCTGGGGGCAATCCCCCAGACCCCTTTTTTCTTTTAATGATTTGATTATTATCGGGAATTTTGACGTTCCAATTTCAAATGCGATTGCCCTGCACCCCCCCCCCTTTATGACTTCCCGCACCAGGATCAACCTTGTCGAAGCTGGTTCATGGTCCACAGCCCTATGGCAACATCGCGCACGGTGTCGAGAATTCGAAACAACATGGAGGCCATGATCGCCGCCTGGAGTCCGACAACGGGCTGAAGAAAAAAGACCAATACCCCCTCCCGGATGCCGATTCCCCCGGGAACAAAGAAAAAAAACAGGCCAGACAACATGGCCGCCGGCACCGCTGCCAGGGTCGTCAAGGCCAGACTCGTGGAAATATCGGCCCCAATGCCGAATAAAACGCAAAACAACACGGCAGAGGCTAAAATCCATATCCCCAGGGACAACAGGCATAAACCGAGAAAAGCAGAGGAACACAAATGGCATAACCCCTCCCTCCAAGCCCCCCGCAAGCGTGGCGTAAGACCAAGATAACGGACCGCCAGCGGACACGACACCATCATTACGACCGCACCGAACACTCCCATCCCGGCCCATGATGGTCGATCATGAAAGAGTCCCAACACGATGGCTAGGAGACTTGATAGTAAAAAAGCCATCTGTTCCAGAACACTGGCCGTGGTGGCCTGTGTCGTGGAAATACCAAACTGCCGCGCATGTAAACCACGGCTAAGAAGGCCCCACACCTTGCCTGGCACATATTTGGCCACCAAAAGCATCCCCACCTGAACGAACGCTTGGCGATTTTCCAACCGCCAGGAGGTCACAAGCAACAGGGAGTTTTGCCATAAGATTCGGGAGATCCATAAGGCCCCGGCATGTGCCACCAGGATCGGGATCAGGATCCATGGATACAGAATTTCAAGGTGAAACCCACCCCACAATTCCGCCATCTTAAGCCCTGCCACCGCCAGGCCCAAAACCACCGCACCCAGGATCACCAACCGCCATCGGGTTTCCCCCCCCCAGGACACACCCTCTTTTTCTGGCGCGGTCACCCTCTTTTTTCCCCCGACGGTCGTATTGCCACAACGATGCAGCCATCCGACCAAAAGCGTCCGTTGAACAGGGCAGCCATCCGACACAACGGCCAGACAGTGACGGGATTGACCAGCCAACCCAACCAGGAATGAAAACCAGCCACTTGGTTGATGCCACTCTCCCGGGTTCGCCGCTGCCGATCCCAAGCCATTTTTTTCGTCCCTCCCATCCAGGCCAGAAGAATCCGGGGCCACCGGAGTAGGTTGACAAAGGGAAACCCGTAGCTAATCACCTGAATTTCCGTAAATCCAGCCTGATTAAACAAGTGAAGCAGTTCTTCTTTTTCGTAGCGGCGCAGATGTCCCACCAGTTGATCATGAACCGACCAGAAATGCCGCCGCGCCGGAACCGATATCACCAACCGCCCCTGTGGGCGCAACAGGGAAAACATTTGCCGCACCATGGCAAGATCGTCGTCCACATGTTCCAATACTTCACAAGCCACCACACAATCAAATGCCATCCCCGCCGTAAATTCTTCCAAAGGACGCCCCTCAAGGCGCAGCCGAACCTTCAAGGGTTCCGGCAGATCTGCCCATTTTTTCCGCGCTTCTTGTGCCGGTTCCAGCACGATCCCCGCATCAAAGAAGGCCAACAGCTCCTGAGCCAACAACAACGATCCCCCGCCAATTTCCAGAAAACAGCGTCCTCGTTCAAGTCGGCGCAGGATTTCATGGCGGCGAAATAGATAACGTGGGGGATAATAGTTCAACATTGTGCGAGGGTCGCATGAAGAATGGCACGGATACGTTCCACACTCATGTGTTGCTGGTACAATTGCTGCCCTTTTTGGGCGATCCCGGCAAGTTCATCAGGATGAGCCATGGCCCAACGGATAACCTCGGCCAAGGCTTCGGGATTGGCGGGAGGGACCAACAAAACGTTGACGCGATCCACAAACCCTTCTCCAGCTTCGCCATGCGCCACCACGGTGGCCTTGCCCATGGCCAGACATTGCTGGGTTTTTCCCGTCACCACCCGTGCAGCTTGTGGTGTGTCGCCAAAGGGACCACCCAGACACAGGTTGGCCCGGGGGATATAACACGTCAACAAGGACTCAAAGGAGGTATACCCAATATGCTCCAGGCATCCTTTGGCCTGGGCTACTGCGGAGGAAATCCAATCATGCTGGTTGGGATGACCACCGATGAGCGTAAACCGAACCGGCTGCCCCACCAGTAATCGCGCCGCTTCAACGATCACATCCACCCCATGCAGGGGGAGAAAAGAGCCATAAAAAAGGATTTCAAACGGTTTGTCAGCGGCAGTGGAAAGAGAACACGGTACAGTCTCTCCGACAGGAAAATTTTCTTCGGCCCCCACCGGCAGAGCAACCAATTTTTCTTCTGGAATTTGAAAGGTTTTCGCCATCCATGCTCGGTGTCTCTGGGTATCGGTCAGCACCCGATCAGACCATCGCATGATTCCCCGTTCAATGAGTTCGACCCCTCCGGCCAGCAACCGACCGATCCGTCCGTGTTTGCCTTCTTCCTTCAGGGCACCGTATGGCGACATCATGGCATCGAATATCAAAATTCTCCCCCAGGTCATCAATCGCACCGGCCAGAAAATTTCATGCCCCCTAAACCCAAGGATGTAGATTTGCGGATCCAACCGCCAGCGGATAACAACCAACCCCCACAACATTTCAAGATATCTGGCCATCCCCCGCGAACGGTTGACTGCGGTTACCGTCTGCCAGGCAGGCAACCCGGCCAAAGCTTGCAAGATGGTGCGACTGCGGACGTATCGGGGTTCACGATAGGCCAACAGGTAACAGACGCATCTCGGTTTGCCGTGACGGGCCATTGTGTGAGGTCCATGATATTTACTGACAAAATGCCCTAATTTTTGCTAGGCTTGCCATAGATTGCCTCAGGATCCACCAGCGGTTCTGCAATCTCTACCCACTGGTTGTCCTGCGCTTCCAAATAAAAACAATTTTTTCGGCCCGTATGGCACGCGACCCCCACCTGATCCACGATCAGGAGCAATGTATCCCGATCACAATCGGTCCGAATCGCCTTGACGTGCTGGACATGTCCCGAAGTTTCCCCCTTGCGCCAGAACTGCTTGCGACTCCGCGACCAATAACACGCAACACCACTCGTAAATGTTTCCTGCAACGAGTCTCGGTTCATCCACGCCATCATCAAAATCTCACCCGTATCGTGCTGCTGCGAGATGGCAGGGATCAACCCATCGCTGTTAAACTTTAACGTATCCAAATCAGGCCATTGTTTCATAAAATCCTCACGAACGAATTTCGATCCCCCGGTTTTTAAGGAAAGCCTTGCACTCCGGGATGGTATGTTGACGGAAATGAAAAATGGATGCCGCCAAAACTGCATCCGCGCCCCCCTCCCGTAACCCCTCCAGCATATGCTCCAAAGTCCCAACCCCCCCGGAGGCGATCACCGGTATGGTGGTTGCCATGGCAATGGCACGGGTCAACAGAAGATCATAGCCAATCTTGGTGCCGTCCCGATCCATGGAGGTTAAAAGAATTTCTCCAGCCCCATAATCTTCCATCCGCCGCGCCCAATCCACCGCATCCAAACCCGTAGGTTTGCGCCCCCCATGGGTGAAAATCTCCCACCGTACCGGCTGGCCCCATTCATTTTTTTCGACGCACTTGGCGTCGATGGCGACCACGATGCACTGCGCCCCAAAACGGTTGGAGGCTTCTCCCACAAATTCAGGCCGCGCCACCGCCGCCGTATTGATTCCTACCTTGTCTGCCCCCGCGTTGAGTAACCGGCGGATATCCTCATTGGTCCGAATCCCCCCCCCCACAGTCAACGGGATAAAAACCTCCTCTGCCGTCCGCCGCACCACATCCAAGATGGTATCACGATTTTCATGGGAGGCGGTAATATCCAAAAATGTCAACTCATCCGCCCCTTCCAGGTCGTATCGCCGCGCCGCCTCGACCGGATCTCCCGCATCCCGAAGATCCTCAAACTGAACCCCTTTGACAACCCGTCCTTCACGCACATCCAAACAGGGTATGATCCTTTTAGCAAGCATGTGTCATCCATCCCTTTCTCGTTCGACGATACCGTTTCAACCCCGTGTTAAACGAACCGCCAACCGGAAATCCAAACGACCGTCATAGATGGCCTTGCCCGTGATGACCCCGGAAATGCATCCACCTCCGGGAAATGGACCGGCATTGGCCATAGCCTGTTCAATATCCGCCATTCCCGCCACGCCACCCGAAAGGATCACCGGAATGGAAATCGCCTGCGCCAACGCTTTGGTTGCGGGGAGATTGGCACCCGTCAAGGCACCATCTCTGGAAATATCGGTAAAAATAATCTCCGCGACTCCGGCATCTTCAAAGCGATGCGCCAAAGTGACGGCATCCAGGTCTGTCACCTCGGACCACCCCTGAATGGCGACTTTGCCATCACGGGCGTCAATACCGACCGACACCCGCCCCGGAAACAAGCGGCAGGCATCGCGGACCAACTGCGGATCACGACAGGCAATGGTCCCCAAGATGACCCGAAAAATACCCGATTCCAAGGCCGATTCGATGGTTTGCAGATCCCGTATGCCCCCCCCCAACTGGATGGGGATGGTGACGGCATTGAGGATAGCGAGAACCGCCTGGGCGTTGACCCGTTCTCCGGCAAAAGCCCCGTTGAGATCGACGACGTGCAGTCGCTCTCCCCCCTCATCCTGCCAGCGTCGCGCCATGGCTCCCGGATCGTTGGAGTAGACGGTATCCTGTGCCATATCCCCCTGAAACAAGCGAACACAGCGGCCATCCTTGAGGTCAATGGCGGGGATTAGAATCATATCACGGACTCCAGGAGATGAAGTTTTCCATCATTTTCAGGCCAGCACTCTGGCTTTTTTCGGGATGGAACTGGGTTGCAAACAGATTGTCGCGGGCTGCGGCGGCGCAGAAGGGGATGCCATAAACACTTTCTCCCGCCATCATTCCCGGGTCATTGAGTTTGCCATGGTAGGAATGGACAAAATAGAAGAAGGTATCCTGGGCAATCCCCTGCCACAAGGGGTGGGATTGCGTCTGCCGCACCCGGTTCCAACCCATGTGGGGCACTTTGAGGGCCATCCCCGGATTGTTGGGATCGGGGATGGTTTTGTCAAACCCGACGACCACGCCGTCAAACAGCCCCAAACCGGGATGAATACCGAATTCATGGCCTTCGGTAAACAAAAGCTGCATCCCGACGCAGATGCCCAAAAAAGGCTTGCCCTTTTGGATATGTTCCAGAATTGGCTCCAGCAGGTGCGCGGCGTCAAGATTGGCCCGGCAATCGCCAAAGGCCCCAACTCCCGGCAACAGGATGCGGTCGGCTTGGAGAATGTCTTCGGGGTGATGGCTGACCCGAACCTTTCCGCCCGATTTTTCCAAAGCTTTGGCCACCGAGCGCAGATTGCCAGAGCCGTAGTCGATGACAGTGATCATGTGGGGGGTATTCCATGCTGGTGTGATGCCATGACCCTCAGGCCGACAAAGTATCCTTGGTGCTGGGGATCCCCATGGCCCGTCGGGGATCGTTTGCGCACCCTTGACGCAAGGCCAGGGCCAATGCCTTAAAACAGGATTCGATGATGTGGTGGGCATTTTCCCCGTAAAGGTTTTCCACATGCAACGTCATACCGCCGTTGATGGCAAAAGCCACGAACCATTCCTTGAAGAGTTCGGTATCGAAGGTTCCCACCTTTGGCGTGGGAAAGGTGACGCGCCAAGTTAACCCAGGCCGGTTGGAAAGGTCCACCACCACACGCGACAACGCCTCATCCAGGGGAACATACGCACAGCCAAAGCGGGTAATCCCCTTGCGTTCTCCCAAAGATTTTTTAAAAGCTTGTCCCAAGGCGATGCCGACATCTTCGACGGTATGATGGTCGTCGATATGGGTATCCCCACGGGCGGTGAGGTCAATATCAAACAGGCCGTGCCGTGCCAGTTGATCCAACATATGGTCGAGAAAACCGACACTGCTATTGATGCGGGAGACCCCGGTGCCATCCAGGTCAAGGGTGACCGAGATTTGGGTTTCGGCGGTTTTACGTTCGATAGTGGCGGTGCGTTTCACTTAGGGACGTTCCAATCTGAGTGTGATACTGAGTTGATGTGCGGTCAGCCCTTCGGCGGCGGCCAATCGCGCCGCTGCCGGTCCGATGGCAGCCAGGGATTGGGGGGAGCAGCCGATGATGCTGGTCCGTTTGATGAAATCGTGGACCCCCAGAGGGCTGGAAAAACGTGCCGTCCGGGAGGTTGGTAAGACATGATTGGGTCCGGCGATATAATCACCGATTGGCTCTGGGGTCAGGCGTCCCAAAAAGATGGCCCCGGCGTTTTCGATGGCATCCAGATAGCTTTCGGGGTTGGCCACGGCCAGTTCCAGGTGTTCTGGGGCCATCTGAGAGGCGAGCCGACAGGCTTCCTGGAGGGATTGGGCGATGATGATGGCCCCATGGTTGGCGAGGGCCTGCCGACAAATAGCGTGCCGGGTGAGGGTTGCGAGATGTTCGTTCAACGCCATGGCCACTTGGTGGGCCAGATCGGGGTCGTCGGTAATCAGGATTGCCGAGGCGGTGGCATCGTGTTCCGTTTGGGAGAGCATGTCGGCGGCGAGCCATGCGGGCGGGTTGGCCCCATCGGCGATGATGAGGATTTCCGAGGGGCCGGCGATCATGTCGATTCCGACATGGCCGAATACCTGCCGCTTGGCGGTGGCGACATAGCGATTGCCGGGACCGACAATTTTATCGACCGGGCGAATGGTTTGGGTGCCGAAGGCGAGGGCGGCTATCGCTTGGGCACCGCCGATGCGATAGATTTCGTCCACCTGGGCGATGCGTGCCGCTGCCAGGATGAGGGGGTTGCACTGTCCATCGGGTGTGGGGACGGTCATGACCAACTGTCGTACACCGGCGACTTTGGCCGGGAGGGCGTTCATGAGTACCGAAGAGGGATAACTGGCCAGTCCTCCTGGGACGTAGAGACCGACCCGTTCCAGGGGGCGCAACCGTTGTCCCAGGGTGGTCCCCTGGCTATCCACAAATGTTTGCATCCCCATGGGGGGTAATTGCCAAGTGTGAAAATCGCGGATCCGTTGCGCCGCCAGTTCCAAGGCTTTGAGATCTTGGGGATTGCATTGGTCGATGGCGTGGTCGATTTCATCGGGGCGGACGCGCAAGCTTTGACTGGTGAGGGTGATACGGTCAAAGCGGGCGGTCAGTTCTAGTAAAGCTTGATCACCCTCGGTTTTGACTTGGTGTAGAATGGCGGCGACGGTGGCCTCGACACCGGCGGAGGTTGCATCATCGCCGTGTTGCAGACGTGCCAAGGTGTCGTCAAATTGGGGATCGCTGGTATTGAGTATGCGGACTGGGGAATCGTTCATCGTCTATTGATTGCATTGGACCGTTGCTAGGGCGTGTTGACACTAAAAAAAATTATTAAAAGAAAAAAGGGGTCTGGGGGATTGCCCCCAGGGTTTT
>JADGCQ010000154.1 GCA_015228925.1 Magnetococcales bacterium
CTTTTAATAATTTATTATTTCCTAGGCAATTGGTTGTGCCAATTCCAAATGCAATTGCCCTGGGTGTGGGTTCGACGCGAGTTGACTTACAACCGTCGCATCCGGTAGCTTCCGAAGTCAGGATAAATTTTCGATGAGGTTTTGGAATTGGCTGGAGTTGTGCATCCGTAATGGTCATCATTCGCGGCAGTACCAATGTGACTTCCCGCTTTACCAAGGCGGTCGTTACCATCGGCAACTTTGATGGTGTCCATTGTGGACATCAGGCTATCTTTACCCGACTATCATCCCTGTCCCGGTTGCACGATGGCGCACCGCGGGTGGTCATCACGTTTGAACCCCACCCCCGGCAGTTTCTCAGTGCCAACAAGACCATCCTGGCCCGAATCACGGGTCTCCGGGCGAAGATTCGCCGTCTTGAAGAGGTTGGGGTGGATGGGGTATTGGTGTTGGGTTTCAGCCATCCGTTGGCAACCCTGTCTGCGGCGGATTTTGTCCAACGCTATTTGATCCACGGGCTTAAAGTTCGGGAAGTGCTGGTGGGGGAAAATTTTCGCTTTGGATCGGGTGGCCAGGGGAACTTGGAAACCATGCGGAAAATGGGTGAAATCGCCGGGTTTGGCGTGCATGGGCAGCCATTGCAACGGGTCGGTGATACGGTGATCTCTTCGTCGATGATCCGCAAGGCGGTGAGTACGGGGGATTTGCAGCAGGCCGGTGCCATGTTGGGGCGTCCTTTCGAGATGGAAGGACGGGTTCTACCTGGGGCACAAAGGGGACGTACCCTGGGGTTTCCAACGGCCAATATTCCGGTGAAAAATATGTTGCATCCGCCCCTGGGTGTGTGGGTGGTCCAGGGATGGGTGGATGGGCGTTGGTGGGGGGGGGTGGCCAATCTGGGGCGTAATCCCACCTTCGGCGGTGGGGGCTGGGTCACGCTGGAAACCCATCTGTTGGGGTATTCGGGGGAACTCTACCGGCGTTGGTTGCGGGTTCGGTTTTTACAATTTATCCGTCCTGAACGGACATTTCCTGGCGTGGATGCCTTGAAAAAACAAATCGCTCAGGATGTCCGGGAGGCGGCGAGGTATCTGGAAAACCTAGCCGCCATGAACGCCAAGGATCAGGGAGTCGAATAAGCCGTGGATTACAAGGATACGGTGCTTTTACCGCAAACAGGGTTTGCCATGCGGGCCAACCTTCCCGCGCGTGAGCCGGAACTGTTGAAAAAATGGCAGGAGATGGATTTGTACCGGTCTCTGCGGCAGCAGGGGGCAGGGCGCAAACCCTTCATACTCCACGATGGCCCCCCCTATGCCAATGGCAATCTCCATATGGGGCACGCCATCAACAAGGTTCTCAAGGATATCATCGTCAAATCGCGGCAAATGATGGGGTTTGATGCCGATTATGTCCCAGGATGGGACTGCCATGGTCTCCCCATCGAGACCAAGGTGGAGCAGGAACTCAAAAAAGAGGGGAAAACCAAGGAGTCGGTGGATACCGTCGCTTTTCGTCGGCGTTGTCGTGCGTATGCCGAGCATTGGGTCGGGATACAAAAGGGAGAATTTGTCCGCCTGGGGGTGATCGGTAACTGGGATCAACCCTATCGGACCATGGATTACCCCTTCGAGGCCGATATCGTCCGGGAGTTGGGCAAATTTTTGGCCAACGGTGGGCTTTATAAGGGGTTCAAGCCGGTCTACTGGTGTGTTCACGATGTTACGGCCCTGGCCGAGGCGGAGGTGGAATATCAGGATCATACGTCCCAGGCAATTTATGTGAAATTTCCGTTGGCCGACGGCGTTTCCTTGGGCGAACTCGATGGGGTGCTGGCGGACCGGCATCCGATTTCGGTGGTGATTTGGACCACCACCGCCTGGACGATCCCCGCCAATCTGGCAGTGGCTGTGAATCCACAACTGGTCTATGTGGCCCTGGAAATTTTGGATCCGTGTGGCCATGCCAACCTGGATCGTGGCGAACTGTTGATCGTGGCGGAAGGGTTGTGGGAAGCGACAGTGGATGCCATCGGCGTTGCCCGTGACCAGGTGACGGTTTTGGCCCGTTTTCCGGGAGCTGCGTTGGAAGGGCGTCGTTTTCGGCATCCCTACCTGGACCAGGATGCCCCGATCCTCCTGGGCGATCATGTGACGTTGGAGGCGGGTTCCGGTTGTGTCCATACCGCCCCAGGCCATGGCCATGAAGACTATGAAGTGGGGATGCGCTATGGGTTGGAGGCTTTCAACCCGGTGGATGATCGGGGATGTTTCAAGCCGGAAACGCCGTTGTTTGCCGGAAATTTTATCTTCAAGGCCAATGATGCGATCATCGATCATCTGCAACAGACCCGAAGGCTTTTGGGACGTAAGCCCCTCCAACACAGTTATCCCCATTGTTGGCGTTGTCATCATCCGGTGATCATCCGGGCGACGCCGCAATGGTTTATCTCCATGGAGACCAACGATCTGCGGCACAAGGCGGAAATGGCCATTCGCGCTACTCAGTGGATACCCGCCTGGGGCGAGGAGCGTATTTTTAATATGGTCCATGGCCGTCCCGATTGGTGTGTCTCCCGGCAACGGGCGTGGGGTGTCCCGATCACGGTGATCACCTGTAGCGGATGCGGTGCCAATTGCACGGACAAGGGTGTGATCGAAACCGTGGCGGCGGCGGTGGAACAGGGGAGTGCCGATGTTTGGTTTGAACGGGAAGCGGCGGCGTTTCTCCCCTCGGGGTTTACCTGTCCCCAGTGTGGCGGCGGAACGTTTCAGAAGGAGTCGGATATTCTGGATGTCTGGTTTGATTCGGGGGTGACGCACGCAGCGGTTCTGGAAAACCGGCGACCGGATGGGTGGGGGTTGCAGTGGCCCGCCGATCTTTACCTGGAAGGGTCGGACCAACATCGGGGGTGGTTTCACTCTAGCTTGCTGACCTCGGTGGGAACCCGTGGTGTGGCCCCGTATCGGGCGGTGTTGACCCATGGTTTTGTCGTCGATGGCCGTGGGCGTAAAATGTCCAAATCTTTGGGCAATGTCATCGCCCCGGAAAAGGTGATCAAGCAATATGGTGCCGATATTTTGCGCATGTGGGTGAGTGCCGAGGATTATGCCGGTGATATTCGTATCTCCGATGAGATCCTTAAAGGGTTGGCCGATGCCTACCGGCGCATTCGTAATACCATGCGCTATCTTTTGGGCAACCTGCATGGGTTCGATCCCAAAGTCCATGCCGTCCCCTTGGAACAGATGCCCGCTTTGGATCGATGGGCTTTGGATCGTTTGAGCCATTTGACGAGTGATATCATCGCTGCTTACGAAGAGTATGCATTTCATCGGGTTTACCAGGATTTGCATTTTTTTTGCGCCGTGGATATGGGGGCGTTTTATCTCGATATTTTGAAGGATAGGCTCTATTGTGATGGGGCCGATTCCTTGTCGCGCCGTTCGGCGCAGACGGTACTGGACCATATCTTGAATGCCCTGGTCCGGTTGATGGCACCGATCCTCTCGTTTACCGCCGAAGAAATTTGGCAACACATGGAGGAGATGTCGGGGGCGTCGGTCCATCTGGCGGCGTTTCCCGAAGTTCATCCCGAATGGCGCAACGAAAATTTGGCGACCTCCTGGAAACGGTTTCGTGAGGTGCGGACCTTGGTGTATCGCCTCCTGGAAGTGTTGCGCAACGAAAAGGTGATCGGTTCCTTCATGGAGGCGGGTGTCCGGTTTTCCGCGACGAAGGATTGGATGGCCTTTTTGTCCTCTTTCGATGGACTTGCCCGTCTTTTGATGGTTGCGCGGGTGGATATTGTGGAACAAGATGCCCCTCCGGCCCAGGAGAACGGGTTGCCGGGTTTGTTTGTTGCGGTGGTCCGGGCCGATGGGAGAAAATGTCAGCGGTGTTGGAACTGGGGTGATGATGTGACGGGGGAGGGTGAATCTCAGATATGCCCCCGCTGTGCCCAGGTGGCCCAGGTGATGAGGACTACGCATCCATGAGGGGTCTGCCCGTAGGGATTCCCGCCGCGCTGATTGTCCTGGCGGCGGATCAGGTGAGCAAATGGGTGGCGGTGGAACAATTGGCCAATGGTCGCCGCATCATCCTTTGGGAAAACTTTTTTGATTTGGTTTTGGTTTATAATGTCGGGGCCGCTTTCGGCCTGTTTCAGAACTTGGTTCCGTTGTGGCGTAATCTTCTTTTGGTGGGGGTGGCCCTGGTGGCGGTTGTCGCTATCGTCTCCATCCTCCGTCATACGACCAGCCCATGGCTTATTTTAGGTATGGCACTCATCCTGGGGGGTGCCCTGGGTAACCTGATCGATAGGGTGCGCTTGGGAAAGGTGGTGGACTTTCTTTATGTCCATTGGCATGATCTTTCCTGGCCGGTATTCAATGTGGCCGACAGTGCCATTTCTGTGGGGGTCGCAATGCTCCTGTTGGATTATTTCCTGAACGCGGATGACAAGGAGGCGGCATGAGATGTGACCGGATGCTTCGGATAGGGGTGTTGGGGTGCGGCTTGTTGGCGGGATGCTCCAGCAATATGACGCTTCCGTGGGAAAAGGATATGTTGGATCCTGGACGGGTGGTCACCCGCGAACCTTTGGAGATCCCACCGGACTTGAGTGAATTACCCGACCCTAGCGTATCAAAGCCGGAACCTGTTCTGGATACCTGGGTCAATCCCGATGCGGTGGGTGGTGGTCAAGGGGTGGGAAAACAAGATGGTGGCAAGGATAAACTACCGTTTGCTATTCCCGCTGTCCGTGAAAATAGCGAGGGGCTTTCACGTAATGAAAAAGAAACCCTGCCGAAATGGATGGATGCTCCGGTCAAGGCGCATTGATTATTTCTTTGTTCTTTTTGCACTTGTTTTCACCCTGCCGGGGATGGGAATGAACGTGGCCTGGGGGTTGGAGTCCGAAGCGTTGACCTTGGGCAATGGACTGCGATTGATCATGGTGCGGGAACCCAAGGCCCCTGTGGTTGTGACCCAGGTTTGGTATCGGGTGGGAGGGGTGGATGAGGTGACCGGAAAAACGGGATTGTCCCACATGCTGGAACACATGATGTTCCAGGGGACGCGGGAGGTTCCTCCGGGGGGCTATGGTCGGATGATTGCCCGGCATGGTGGTGAGGAAAACGCTTCCACGACCTGGGACTTTACCGATTATTGGTCCAAACTTTCCTCCGATCAACTGGACTTGGCCCTGAAGCTTGAGAGCGACCGTATGCACAATTTGGTTTTGGATGCGGATCGGTTTCAGTCGGAAAATAATGTGGTGCGTGAGGAGCGGCGTTCCCGCTTTGATTCCAATCCCCAGGGCCGTTTTTTTGAAAAATTCAGGCATTTCTTTTTTCAGGATCATCCCTATGGCCGTCCCGTCATCGGTTGGATGAAGGATATCGAAGGGTATACCGTGGCGGATCTGGAATCATGGTATCGTCGGCATTACACGCCGGATAATGCCATTGTCGTCATCGTGGGGGATGTGGACTTTGCCCAGGGGAAAAAGTTGGTCGAAACTTATTTTGGATCCATCCAACCGAGTGCTGGCAAACGGGGGGAACGGTTACCCAAAACACAGCCTATCGTCGGGGGGCGTCGTTTGGTGGAACGGGATCCTGGGGTTATGGCTCCGTCGTTGCACATCGCTTGGCCGGCACCTTCCTATACTTTTGGGGATGCGGCGGATGTCCCGGCCTTGGATGTGTTGGCGACCATTCTGGGTGGTGGCGGGTCCAGTCGTTTGTATCGCCATGTGGTCATGGAGCAACAGAAAGCGGTGATGGTGCAGTCGCAGTATTCCGGCATGACGCTGGGGGTGGATTCCTTGGATATTTATGCCGATCCTTGGGATGGTTTTCCGGTGGAAGATTTGGAAAAGGCGGTTGTGGCGGAGGTTGCCGATCTGAGAGAGCATTTGGTGACGGACGAAGAGTTGCAACGGGCTAAAAATGGGTTGTTGGCGGAGCGGATCTACGATCGGGATTCGGTGGATCATCTGGCGTCGTTGATCGGACAACTGAGCATCATCGGCCTTGATTGGCGGCATTTTGTGGAGGGGTATCCGCAGATGATTCAGGAGGTGACCGCAGAGCGTATTCGTGAGGTTGCGGTGCGTCATCTGGGATTGGACAAGGCGGTTGTCGGGATATTGACGCCATGAAACTATGGATTGCCTTGGGTTTGGTGATGGTGTTGGGGTGGTCTCCAGGCCCCTCTTTTGGGGAGACGGCGATGACTGCGGCGAAGGTTTTTCAGACCAGGGAGGGGATGCGTGTCTATCTGGTGGAAAATCATGCCAATCCCATGGTTGAGGTGAGTATTTTGACCCGTGGTGGTTCGGTTTTTGATCCTGTCGGCAAGGAGGGGGTGGCGTATTTGACCGCGTGGATGTTCAACGAAGGGGCGGGTGAGATGGATTCGGAGACCTTCCGTGGTCGTTTGGATTATTATGGGATCGTCATGGATGCCAACGCGGGTCGGGATACCCTGGGGGTTAATATGACGACGTTATCGGGGCATTTGGAGGAGGCTTTTGGTCTTTTGTCTTTGGCGGTGACCCAGCCCCGTTTTGCTCGTGAGGACTTGGAGCGGGCGCGTCAGGAGACGATCAGCACCTTGAAGCAATCCCGTGAACATGCCGATTGGTTGGCGGGTTTGCGGTTGTATGCCATGATGTTTCCTGGTCATGGGTATGGGCATCCCACGATCGGCTCGGAGGAGAGTGTGGCCCGGATCACCTTGAACGATGTGCGGCAGTTTCATGTGAAGAGTATGCACGGTCCGCAGATGGTGATGGCGGTGGCTGGGGATGTGACTGAGGCGACTCTTCGGCAACTTTTGGAGAAGACGATGGGGGGGGTAGATCCGAGACCTTCTCCCCATGGACCCGTTGCGGCGACCCCATCGGTGGCGGAGGGGGCAGTGTTTCATGTGGCGATGGACAGTCCCCAGACGGCCATTGAGATGGGTGTGGTTGCCATGGATCGGGAGGATGGGGATTATTATCCGATGTTGGTGTTGGGACAGGCGTTTGGTGGTCATGGATTGACGAGTCGATTGTTTGAGGAAATTCGTGAGAAGCGGGGGTTGGCGTATGGGGTCAATGCTTCTTTCAGCCCTTTGGAGGGGCGTGGCCCTTTTGTGATCTCCATGAAGACCAAGACTGACACGGTGGCGGAGGCGTTGGGGTTGATTCGGGAGGAGATGACGGTTGTGGCGCGGGATGGGTTGGGCAAGCAGGAGTTGGAGGATGTGAAACGTTATTTGACCCAATCGTTTGCTCTCAATTTCGACACTTTGAAAAAACAGGCGGCGACTTGGAGTTTGATTGGCTATTATCGGCGTGGGATGGATTATTTACAGCGTTGGCCTGAGCGTATCCTGGGGGTAGGGGAGGGGGATGTCAAGCGGGTGGCGCGTCGTATATTGAATCCGAACCATTTTCAGACGGTGACTGTGGGTAAAACGGTGCATTAGAAAATTATTAAAAGAAAAAAGGGGTCTGGGGGATTGCCCCCAGGGTTTTTATTTTGATTTTGTTTTTGATTTTGACTTTTCTTTTGACTTTGTTTTTCACGCGCCCCTACTCCCGAAGCATTTTTTTTCGCGCCTTTTGTTTTTGCGAAAAAAAATGCGCAGGGC
>JADGCQ010000155.1 GCA_015228925.1 Magnetococcales bacterium
TCATGACCACCAACACGATCACCGCGACCGGAAAGGGTGGAAACACAACCGACAACAACAACATCCCCAGGGCAAGAACGATTTTCTCGGTCAGTGGGCGGTGACGCCAACGGTTCAGGTGCGCGATTCGATCAATCGCCGTCATGATCGTCACGCCTTGATGCCGACCCGTGACGACGGCCAATGACGTAACCGATGAATCCGGCCCCCAAGGCCGCCTGAACGGCAAACAACATGCTAGCCACTTCACCGCTTGGTGGCGTCCATAAGGGTTGAAACCACGGCTGGTAGTCGGGGCGGGATTGGGTGATGACCGCCATAGCCTGGTCATCCGCACCACGGAAACTCCCTTGAAAGATCGGAACCATCATCGGCAGGGAGACGATAACCACGGCAGCCGCAAGCAACCACATCGCGCGATGATTGTTCATCGATTCACCTCCCCGCACAATACCTGAATTTCATCGACCTTACCGGCACGACCCGACAAGGCGTTCATGACCACGACGGTCAACAACCCCTCGACGATGGCCAAAGGTAATTGGGTCACCGCGAAGATGCCACCAAATTTGGCGATAGCACCAGGAATCCCCGACGATAGATCGGGGTATGCCAGTGCCAATTGTACCGATGTCGTCATATAGGTCGCCAAATCACCCAGCATAGCGGCAAAAAACACCGCAACAGCGATCGATGCCCCCAACTTGCCCGCCAAACGCCACACCCCCCAGCTCACCCAGGGACCGACAATAGCCATCGAGAAGACATTGGCACCCAATGTTGTCAGCCCTCCGTGGGCCAACAAAAGTGCTTGAAACAATAACACGATCATTCCAAGAACCGACATGACCGCCGGTCCGAAGACCACAGCCCCCAAACCGGTGCCGGTCGGATGGGAACAGGAGCCGGTGACACTGGGCATTTTGAGTGCCGAAAGCAAAAAGGTGAAGGCACCCGCAGCCGCCAGCATCATTTTTGCCTGAGGCCGTTCCCTGACAATGCGTCTGAGTCGCATCACCCCGGCGACAACGAACGGCGCAGAGACGCCAAACCATCCGACGGCATGCTCCACGGGGAGAAATCCCTCCATAATATGCATAAAACCTCCTCCAGACACAAAACACCACAAAGGACAGGGGTGTGTCTCCGATGATCTTGGAAAGACACCAACGTACCCATGGCCACGACGAGAAGAGGAGAAAAAAGGGGGGCGAAAAAACGAAGGGGCGAAGCGTAAGCGGTAGGTCTGCCGGGCATCACCCCGGCACTCGCCCGCACTGCCCTCCGCAGCACGTACAGGCCATTTTCTGGGCCGGTCTCCGGGCTTACGCGAAGGACAAAACCTTCAACACCATCGAAGGATCGTCCACGCGCCTACCGTTGCGGGGGCAGCACCGGAATGACCGAAGATCGGCTGACCGGATTTCCCGTTTCAGTTCAAAAAAGACCATCTTGAACCACCCAGAAAGGGATGGGCGATCCTATGAGATTCCGGGAGGACTTGTCAACCCATATTTCAAATCGTTTCCAGTTGACCTTAAGGCAAGACTATTTCCAGACAAAAATATCGTTTGTTTCGGGAATTCTTTAATATTACATTTATGAGTCAATGATTCATATCCATGCCGTTAGATATTCATCTGCAATGTCACCAAACAAATGAATAAACAACATTCACATTTTTTGGCTTGCCTTTTGCGTCCAGTTAACTTAGAAGTTAATCGATGATCCTGTGTATCGTTCGTAAAGGGATATGGACCATCCACGCAGACAGTTCACTCTTAAAAGATCTGGACGGGCTTGACAAACACGAAAAGAACAAGATTCTGAAGCTTCTTAGCACCATCGCCGATGGTGACCGTAATCCTCAACAGCTACCTGACGACAGATGTCATCAGATTGATGCGGGTAAAAAGCTCTGGCAATTCAGAATTGGCAACATTAGAATTCCCTGGTTTTATGATGAAGGGAAAATTGTCGTATGCTCCCATGTATTCATAAAAAAATGTCAGAAAACACCCCAAAGTGAAATTCTCAGAGCGACCAAACTAAAACAAGAATACTTCTTCCATAAAAAAAACGGAAGCCTCCTGATCAAAGGGGAAACAGAATGAGTGAAACCAAAACGACCAGAACATTCCAACATCTTTTTGAGGAAGCCGAAAAAGACAGCCTCTATTGGAAGGAAGGCCTGATCCTTGAATTTACCTCGGACCTTTATCAATTGATGAATGCCCAAGGACTCACCAAAAAAGACCTCGCTGACCGATTGGGGACCAGCAAAGCCTATGTGACTAAAATATTTCAAGGAAATGCCAATTTTACAGCCGAATCCATGACCAGGATCGCCCATGCCCTCAACGGTCGCGTCAAAATTCATGTCACTCCAAGAAATGACAATTCAAAGTTTTGCGACGCTTCTGACAATGATTGTGCTTATCGGAGGTCTACACGACCGGAGAAACAATCATGATTGTGACCGAGAGAACTTCTTGCGCAATGAAAAGCCCACCTTTCCCCCTGTAACCGGGATTGTGCGAGAAAATGCAAGCAGCAAACCAATGGCCCCCAGCGTGACGATAATGGAAGTTCCGCCATAACTCACCAACGGCAAAGTCAACCCTTTGGGGGGGAGAAGTCCCATAACCACCCCCATGTTGGCCACCGATTGGGTTCCCAGAAGGACCGCCATCCCTGTCGCAGCCAACCGGACAAAGCGATCATCGGCCAAGCGGGCGATCATGAGGGCACGCCAAATCAGAACAGAAAACAACAAAATGATCAATAAAATCCAAAACAGGCCAAGCTCCTCCCCGATGACCGCAAAGATAAAATCGGTGTGCGATTCGGGGAGATAAAATTGCTTTTGCTGACCTTCTCCCAACCCCGTCCCTGCCGTGCCACCGTTACCGAACGACAACAGGGATTGCACCAATTGAAAATCGCTATCCAAAGGGTCATCCCACGGATCGAGAAACGATGTGACCCGTCGGAAACGATAAGGGGCCATAATCACCCCCGCAGCCGCCATGGGGACTGCCGCCACCACCAACCCAACGATCCAAGAGAGGGGAATCCCCGCAACGAAAATCATCCCAAAAACCACCGCCGCACAGATCATCGTCGAGCCAAAATCAGGCTCGGCCAACAAAAGTGCCGCCCCCAAACCAAATAGCACAAACAAGGGGAGAATCCCAAAGGTGAAATGGACGACCCTCCCCGGATTGAGTGCCAAAATATGGGCCATGTACAACACCAACACCACCTTATACGGTTCGGAAGGTTGCACCGTGGCAAAACCGATATTGATCCAACGCCGCGCACCCCCCCCCTCCAGTCCCACCCCGGGAATCAACGTCACCACCAACAAAAAAATAACGACCCAAAAACCCCATTGCCCAATGAGGCGAATTTTGGTGATGGATTGACGGCTGAGCGTGACGAGAACAATCAGTCCAACCAGGGAGAAAATCCCGTTTCTCAGGGCATAATGGGAAGCATTGCCAAAATTGCGCAAGGCGATGGGGGCCGAAGCGGAATACACCATGACCAACCCGATAATCAGGAGACAAAAAGCGACCCCCGCCATCCACAGATCAATGGTTCCCGCCCGCTGTTTATCATCACTGGGTTCCCAATTGGGCGGTGCCGCTTTTTTTTCACTGGATTTAAAGAGCATGGACCGCCTCGCTGAATTGCACGCCCCGATCCTCAAAATTTTTAAACATGTCAAACGATGCACAGGCCGGCGATAATAGCACCACATCACCTGGCTGGGCCAATGCCAACGATTTGGCGACCGCATCTTTCATGGAATCGGCGCGAACCACCGGGGCTACCCCTTTCAAGACCCCTTCCAAATCATTCGCCGCCTCACCGATCAGCACACTGGCGCGCAAACGCTGTGACGCCGCCTGTGTGAGCGCGGAAAAATCGGTTTTCTTGGCACGCCCCCCGGCAATCAAAACCAATGGTCTGTCAAAAGATGCGAGGGATTCCACCACTGCCCCCACGTTGGTCCCCTTGGAATCATTGAAGAAACTAACGCCATTCACCGAACGTACCCATTGCATACGATGGGGCAAACCGGGAAAATTTTCCAAAACTTTTGCCACCGTCTCCGCATCGGCACCACGCCCCAAAGCCAACGCCGCCGCCGCCGTCGCATTGGCCAAGTTGTGTCGGCCACGGATACGAATCCGTGCCGTTTCCATGATAGGCCGCCCTTCATCACCACGATGATCCACCAACACGCCATCCTGGACATAGACCCCACCCACGACCGGCTTTTCGATGGAAAAACCGACAATCGAAACCCCAGGGGGAATGACGCCGGAAACCTTGGGCCATAATCCGGGATCATCGGCGTTGACGACCGCAACATCGCCCGGTTGCTGATTGTGAAAAACAGCCAGTTTCGCTTCCAAATAATGGTCCAGACTGCGATAGCGATCCATATGATCCGGGGAAATATTCAGCAATGCCGCACTTTCGGCGCGAAATTGCGGCATACTTTCCAATTGAAACGAGGAAAGCTCCAACACATAAATCCGGGTATCATCATGCCACAAGGAAAGGGCCGCTTGACCCAGATTACCCCCCGTCTGAGTATTTTGGCCCGCCGCCCCCAACATCTCCCCCACCAGCGTCGTCACGGTCGATTTGCCATTGGTCCCGGTAATGGCGACGAATTGCGGCGGGGTCTCCTGATATTGCGCGGTACGATAAAGCCATTCACAATCGTTGATGACCGGCAAACCACGGGATAAAAGCTGCAAAATTCCCGGATGTGTTCGCGGAATACCGGGCGATAACAACACCGATTCACAACGCAGCAACCGTTCCGCCGGAAACGGACCGTCCCAAACCTCAACCCCAGGCAAGGTCTCCACCCCCTCCAAAGGGACTTTCCCCTGGTCCCAGGCAATCACGGCGATGCCGTGGGCCACCAAAAACCGCACCGCAGCCAAACCCGACCGACCCAAACCCAAAACACCGACCAAACGGGATGTCGAAGAAGGAGTGTTCATCATATTTAGCGTATCTTCAATGTTGCCAGCCCCAGCAGGGCCAGGATGATGGAGATGATCCAGAAACGGACGATAATTTTTGGTTCTGCCCAACCCTTCAACTCAAAATGATGGTGGATGGGGGCCATACGAAAAATACGTTTACCCAGCAGCTTGAACGAGGCCACCTGGAGGATGACCGAAAAGGTTTCCAACACAAAAACGCCGCCGATCACCGCCAGGACGATTTCATGGCGGGTCACCATGGCCACCGCCCCCAAGGCGGCCCCCAGGGATAAAGATCCCACATCCCCCATAAAAACCTGGGCCGGGTAGCTATTAAACCATAAAAATCCCAAGGCGGCCCCGACAATGGCACCACAGAAGATCACCAGTTCTCCCGCCCCCGCGACATGGATGATTCCCAGATAATTGGCAAAATGGATATGGCCAACGACATAAGCGATGATCATGAAACTGGCTGCGGTCAGCATGGACGGCCCGATCGCCAAGCCATCCAGACCATCGGTCAGATTGACCGCATTACCCGCGCCGACGATGACCAGAACGGCGAAGGGAAAGAACATCCATCCCAGATCCACCGTATATTCCTTGACGAAAGGAAAGCTCAACTGACCAAACGTCGCCCCATCGACCCAGTGGAGACCCGCCGCAAACAGAAGGGCGATCGTCGATTGCAGCAGAAAGCGGGTACGACCGGAGACACCACGACTATGTTGGCGGGTCACCTTGACATAATCATCCCAAAAACCGATGGCTCCAAACCCCAGGGTGACCACCAGCACCATGATGATAAAGGGATTGGCCAAGTTGGCCCACAAAAAGGTCGATGCGGAGACCGCCAGAAGGATGAGCGTCCCCCCCATGGTTGGAGTCCCTTTTTTTTCCAAAAGATGCCGCGCCGGTCCATCTTCACGGATCGGTTGACCGCCCGCCTGGACCGCCTGGAGACCTCGAATCAGGACCGGACCCAGAAGAAAAGAGAGAATCAGGGCCGTCAACACCGCACCAATGGAGCGCAAGGTGATGTATTTCAGCAGGTTCAAAAAAGATAACTGGTCATTCAGTGGATACAGCAGATTATACAGCATGTTGGCAAAGATCCTCGACGATACGCTCCATTTTCATCCCTCTTGACCCTTTGACCAATATCCGGTCGCCCGGTTGGCACAATCCCGGCAACACACCGATCCAGTCACCGGCATCCAGGCGATGGTCCACCTGAACCCCTGGGTGTCCCGAAAGGCGGTCGGCAAGATGGCGCATCAGCTTTCCGGTGGCAAAGAGTCGCGAGATTCCAGCCTCGATCACGGCTGTTGCCAACTGCTCATGCAAACTTTCTGCCGTCTCACCCAATTCCAACATATCCCCCAACACTGCGATGCGGCGGTGTCCGGTTTCCAGACCCAAACGCACCAGTGCCGCCGTCATAGAACCGGGATTAGCGTTATAGGTATCATCGATGACCCGCCATCCTTGGGGGGCATGGATCACTTGGCCACGCCCTTTTTGCAGGCGAAACAGTGCCAATCCTTGCGCGATGGCCGCCATGGGGGTGTAGACAGCATGGGCTGCCGTCGCCGCAGCCAGTGCATTGTCGATCATATGCTGACCCGATGTCCCAAGATGGACCGTCATCTTATCGTCACCCAGGCCACGGCACGTAAACGTCACACCCTCCTCGCACAGCGTCATATTTTCCGCCGCTACCTGGGCGGTGGCGGCAGGTCCAAAAGTAAAATGACGAGTCGGCCTAGCCAATGTCGCCAGGATAGGTGTTTCCCACCGATGCGCGGGGTAGATCGCCACACCGTCCACTGGCAGGGCATGGAGGAGTTCGCCCTTGGCGCGGGCGATATCGGCCAGACTGGAAAATGCCGCCAGATGTGCCGGATAAACGTTGGTCACCACACCGATGGTCGGAGAGGCCACGGAGGCCAAATGGGTAATTTCGTCTGCCGCACTCATCCCCATTTCCACGACCAGTGCCTGACAATCGGATGGCATGGCAAGTATCGTTAAGGGAAGGCCGATGTGATTATTCAGGTTCCCTTGCGTGGCATGTACCCGACGGAAATGTTGTCCCAAACACAAAGCGAGCATTTCCTTGACCGTCGTTTTGCCGCTGGAACCGGTGACGGCGATGACTGTAGGGTTCACTTGGGTCCGCCATTTCCTGGCAAGGTGCGTCAAGGCTTCCAACACTCCACGAACCCGAAAGACTGGAACCGAGGCCTCACCCGACCAATCCTCTTCGACCAACAGTCCCCGCGCCCCTCCCTGGAGGGCCTGGGGTATGAACTGATGGCCATCGAAGTGGGGGCCTCGCAGAGCGGCAAACAATTGCCCCGATTCCAATTTCCGGGTATCGATAGAAACTCCGGTCAACGCCAGGTTGCCATCCAGGAGGTTTTCCCCTTCCTGATTCAGACTGCGGGCGATAAAGCCCAGATCCAGATTCATCGACCCTTCTCCTTAGGGTGTGTTGACATTCGATATTTTGTTACCACCCCTTTGGAAAATTATTAAAAGAAAAAAGGGGTCTGGGGGATTGCCCCCAGGGTTTTGATTT
>JADGCQ010000156.1 GCA_015228925.1 Magnetococcales bacterium
AAAATCAAAACCCTGGGGGCAATCCCCCAGACCCCTTTTTTCTTTCAATAATTTTAAGGTGGGGGGCTGAACGGTTACGTGTAGGGAAGTTACTCCCCAAGGATCAAAGCCTACATCTCCAACGTCCCGATGAACGTTTCCAGGTGTGAAAGGGCAGCGTCCTTTTCCGTCCTGATTTTCGTAGCCTGGGCCTCTTTCTTTTCCAGGGCATCTTCCAGGGTATCCATCTTTTCCATCATCCGCTTATAAAAACTGGTATCGTGGGGGACGGCAGCTAAGTTGGTCCGTACCCGCGTCTGCTCCTCTGCGTCATTGCGTAGGCTGCGGGTCACATTGTTCAACTTTTTGGTAAGTTCTTCCACACGTCCTTGGAGTCGGGATGCCTGCTCCAGGGCGTTCTTGAGCGGATCGGAGAACCCCTCTTCGGAGGCATAGGAGAAGATGACGGAGGAAAGATTGCCCGCCAGTTGCACCTGTTGCGTGCGGAGGATCTCTTCGACGACCAGGATACGTTGCTCTTTCCCTGGTTCCAGATTCAGGCGGAAACGATAAAAATCCTTGGTTATCTCAGATGGTTTTTCCGGTTTTACAAGATTCCATGGGGGGGTGCGTGGATGTTCGATGACCAGAGTTTTGGCTTTTTTTGCCGTATTGTTAAGCAGGTATTCATGGCGCGAAATATTGCGGCGGGTTAACTGCAACACCCCTTTGGAAATACGACCCGATGTCAGCCGACCCGACATGAGTTTGGGTGTGACCATGACCTGGATTTCTTGATCCAGGGCATGGGTCAGGAGTCCTTTTTGTCCAGGGGGAAGGTCGTTGAGGATGGCATCACCGGCATAGCGGTCGCCGTCAAACAACGTGACCGGACCAGAAGGGAGATGTTGATCACTGTTATTTTCCAGAAAAACACCCTGCAACGGATGGGTGGCATGGTTTCTAATGTTGAACAGACTCACCTGTTCTATGGGAACGGACCGGGTGAAAAATGGGATCATGGCACCACGTCTGCGGGGGAGATCAACCCCCTCCACATCGAAACGGACCGAAACGCCATCGTGGTTGGCCTCTGCCGCCACCATCCATGGTTTGGACAAGGACTCCCCTTCGGCGGGGGTGGTTTGTAGCACCTCGGCGGTTTGTTGATCTGCAACGCTTTTGTCAAGATTGAGCGGTGCGGCTTTGGCCATGGCCGTAGGTGCCATCCCTTCGGTCAATTGCGGAGCGTTGTGTTTCGGCATGGGTAGACCGCGTTCATGGCGGACGGGTTGGATCACTGCGTCGCCGTCGTCGGTCACCCGGGGACGGTTGATGTACCGGGGGGCGTAGAGTTCCTGGACGAAAGAGATGGGGAGACCGCTGATGAGTGACAGGCGAATGCCGTTCCAATCGTTATCGGTCTGGTTTTCTACGATGGCCCAGCCACGCAGGGGAGCCTGGGATGCAGAGAAATCTTCGTGGGGGAGACGCAGACGATAGCCGCTTTTCCAAACGGCGTTTTCTACGATATACCCCAGGGATACATGGCGTTTTCCGGTGCCGGGGAAAGAAACTTGCAAATTTTTCCGTTCGTGGCCACCCGCTTGTTCTAAGGCATCGAGGGCTTTGAGCAGGTCGCTTTGGGTTTCCCCTTTGGTCAGGAGTAATTTTTCCACATCAAGGAGCGGAAAGGTGCGCAACCCCTCGTTGGTTGCCAGATTGATGGTCCAGCTCAACATGGTTTTGCCAGGGTCGGCGGCAAACGCCAGGGGACGTTGTTCCATCCCCAGAATCCGTCCGGGGAACTCTTTGCCCTGGTAGGTGATCTGGACTGGGGTGCCGCGCAGTTGGGTGAGAATATCGGCCAGAGTGGGATTGTGGGAGAGATCGACAATGAATCCTTTGAGTAGACGATCCAGGGGTTGTTGGGAAGGGAAGACGGCAAATCCTGCGGGTTCACTCTCTGGCGCGTTCAATACCAAGGATTTCAAGACATCGTTGATTTCCTCCTCCTTGAACGGGAGGGTGATCTGGTTGGGACCATCGATGTCGCCGGCATGTTGAAAAAATCCGACGCCGCTGGAAAACAGGGAGACCGAGACCACCGGCAGCGTGGTTTGTGCCGTCATGGTGTCGGCCTGCGCGGTCCAGGGCATCAGGAGAAACGTGGCCATGAACACTTTGGAAAAAAAACGTGGACTCCAACGCGGGAGATCTTTGATATATGGGCAAAAACTATAATCTGACCAGATCTTCATAAGGTTGGTTCCACCGTCTTGGTATTGGATGGGTGTTGGTGTTGGTTTGAATCATTGAATATCTCGTGTCATTTGCGGGTCGTCGTCAAGGATTTGCGCACGATTGGACAGAGAATGCAACCAGTTTATCATATGTGGGGGTGGGGTGGCGACCACGGTGATGGGGGGACGGTGGGGATAGAGGGGCAGCGCGATCAAGCGGGAATGGAGGCAGAGATTGCCGTTTTTATCCTGGCCGTAGCGGTAATCCCCGACGATGGGACAATGGAGGCTTTGGCAATGGACCCGTAACTGGTGGGTCCGTCCGGTGACGGGAATGAGTTCCAATAGGGAAATCTCTTGGGTTTGTCCCAGAATGCGGTAATGGGTGAGGGCCGGTTGCCCCTGGGGGTCCACCGCCATGGTGATGCCGGTATCGGATTGAGCCACCTGAGACAGCGGTTCCGCCACCGTTCCCTGATCTTCGGGGGGACGCCCCCATACCATGGCCCAGTAGCGTTTTTCAACGGCATGGGTGGAGAATAAGCGGCTCAAGCGGCGCAATGCCTTGGGATGCCGTCCCAACACCAGGCAACCACTGGTCCCTCGGTCCAGGCGGTGTGCCAGGGCGGGTGATCGCGGCAGACCGAAGCGTAACGCGGAAAACAGGGGTTCCAGATTTTTTTGGGTGTGGGATGGTCCATGGACCGCCCATCCGGTGGGTTTGTCGATCACCAACATCAGACCATCGCGGTAGAGCAACCGTCCCAAGAGGTCTACGGTCTGCATTCCAACAGGTTGAACCATGGTGCAACGTTGTCCTTGACTTGAGAGAATGTTTTTATCAACATGATGGCTATGAATACCACCTTTTCCACACTGAATCTACGACTGCAGGGCACCCGACTGGGTGCCGTCGCCTGTGCGTGGCTTGAGGAGGATTTTGTACGGGGGAACGATGATTTTTTTTCGGTTCCAACCGAGGGTAAGTGATGGTTTTGAAGTATTCCTACGACCCAGGGCAAATGCGTAGAAAGCATCAATGGGACAAGGATGAAGCGGGCTTCGATCCTCCCGATATTCCTGGATCCCCTGGTAAATGCCCCTCGTCGGTTACCAACGTACCTGGATTGGCTGAGCGTCTTTTGCAGGAGGGGATCCCCTGGCCGCCGACGACGGAACACCCAGAGAGTGTCTATAATGTTCACCAGGGGGTGGTTTACCGGGCCGTCCCCACGGTCGTAGGAAAAAGCTACCATGGTTTTCCGGAAAAAGAGCAGCGCGGACGGCGTGTGCCAAGTGATGTCCTTGAAGAACTGGCGGTGCGAGCCGATAAAGCGGGAGAGTTCCGAAAATTTAAAGATTGGGCAAGCGCGTACTTGCGCCAGGGTTTGAAAGCCCTGAACTATCGGCCCAGGAGTGCTTGATTGGACGCTTATGACATGTTCGATTTCGCTTTCGAGAAACTAGATGACGATAGTGGCGGAATGGATTCCCCGTTCTCTGGATATGGTCGGTTGACTGTGACCATCAACGGTGAGGGGATCTGGTATGATCCTCGTGCCGAAGGGATCGTGGGGATTGCAGATTATTGGGACGGTCTGGTGGACCACTTGGCCCGCTGTTGGTGTTACATGAGGAGAGAAGATCCCTATCCCCTCCACTTTAATCCAGAATCTCCGCTGGGTTTTCTGGAAGACGCGATGGCCGAACTGCGGGAAATGAATCTTTCGAGGAACGCTTTCATCGAAGAGGAGATCAAGATATTCGCGTTTTCTGATCGGCACAATCTGGCAACCGGTATGCCTGACCTGTTTCTGCCGCCCCTTTTTATGCTGCGGGAGGGGAATGACATGCGTATCGTGACCGAAATGAAGGATGTGCGCGTTCCATTTGAACAGGCCATGGCACGGCTTGAAGCCTTGGGGACGGCCATTGCCCAGGCGATTCACCCCCAATCCCAACGCGGCGGCATGATCTTGGAAGCTTGGGATCGGCGTCATTTTCCATCGCGCGTCCATGAAGCACTCCCCATGCTGGTGGGGACTTCGCCACCCTCAATTGCCGGGCTTGTCGCTGGCATCGGTTGAATCCGGCGAAATATTGCCCTTGACATGAGAGAATGTTTTTATCAACATGATAACCATGAATACTACCTTTTCCACACTGAATCTACGACTGCAGGGTACCCGGCTGGGTGCCGTCGCCCGTGCGTGGCTTGAGGAGGAGATGCGGTAGGGTTCGTGTTGCTGACATCTTTGGGGTATCCGAAAGCCACAGGTTTCCGCTTGTGGCTTTTTTTTATTCAATATCAGGAGACGTTCATGACTCATTACCGTTCCATGCTGCGACTACCTTTGGGCCGCCCCCTTCGTGCATCCTGGATGCTGTGGAGGTGCTTTGGCGGTGGTGTTCCTATCCTTGTTCCGGTTTGTTACGTTCCGCTTTGGAGTGATTGACGATGTTGACCACGATCAAAAATAAATACCGTCCCGCCCCTTCCATCCCCATGACCGCCCGCCATTGGCCCGATCAGGTACTCACCCAGTCCCCCCGTTGGTGTAGTACCGATTTGCGTGATGGCAACCAATCGTTGGCGACACCGATGAATCCTCAGCGCAAAGGGCAGATGTTGCAACTTTTGGTGGCGATGGGGTTTACCGAAATTGAAGTGGGCTTTCCGGCAGCGTCTAAAGATGACCTTGATTTTATTCGTCGTTTGGTGGGAAAAACCCCGGATGGGGTGACCATCCAGGTCTTGACCTCGGCACGCGAGGATCATATCCGCCAAACGCTTGCCGCCGTGCGCGGACTCCCCAGAGTGAATGTCCATTTTTATATCTCGACCTCTCCCGTTCAACGACGGGTGGTGTTCGGCGTGGATGAACAGACCGTGATCCAACGTGCCGTGGATGCCGCCACATGGATCCGAACCCTCGCTTTGCAACAGCCACAGACCCACTGGACGTTTCAATTTACCCCCGAATCTTTTTCTGCGACGGAACCGGAGTTTTCCTTGGCCATCTGTGAGGCGGTCGCCGATGTGTGGGAACCGACGCCACAACATAAGATTATCTTGAATCTTCCGGCGACGGTGGAGGTGGCGGCACCCCATCGGTATGCCGATCAAATCGAATGGTTTGGAACCCACTTTTCACGGCGTGATGCGGTCGTATTGTCCATTCATCCCCATAATGATCGGGGATGTGGGGTTGCGGCGGCGGAATTGGCACTTTTGGCAGGGGCCGAACGGGTGGAAGGGGCTTTGTTCGGTAATGGGGAGCGGACGGGTAATCTGGATTTGGTGACGTTGGCGATGAATCTTCACAGCCAGGGCATCGAGACAGGACTTGATTTTTCCGATATGCCCCGTGTGGTTGCGTGTTATCAGGCGTGTACCGGAATGGATATTTCACCGCGACAACCCTATGCGGGATCCTTGGTGTTTACCGCATTTTCCGGTTCGCATCAGGATGCCATTCGCAAAGGTTTGGCCGCATGGCAACCGGGCCAACCCTGGGAAGTCCCCTATATTCCGGTGGATCCACGGGATATGGGGTATGATTTCTCTGGGATCATCCGGGTCAACAGTCAGTCGGGAAAGGCGGGGGCTTGCCATCTTTTGGAACAGGAACGGGGAATCCGTTTGCCCAAATGGTTGGAACCGGAATTCGCCCGCGAGGTGCAACGGGTGACCGATGAACAGGGGGGCGAGGTGACTTCCTTACAGGTTGCGACCCTTTTTGAGGATATTTTCCTCACCCCATCCGATGGGGTGGCGTTGCGGGGATACCGGTTGTTTCAGGAAGAACACTGTCGTGTGGAGATGGAACTCCTCGTGGATGGCGTGACGTGTCATGTGACGGGCACGGGCAATGGCCCCATCGATGCGGCATTTCATGCGGTTCCGGGTCCATGGTCTTTGCAGCAGTATGAGGAACGGGCATTAAACGTGGGGAGTAGTGCCCGTGCCATCGCCTTTATTTTTTTGGCCGATGCGGAAAATGATTGCACGGGCTGGTCGGGGGTAGGGATCCATGAGGATATCGTCGCCGCTTCCCTCGCGGCATTGTGTGGGGCGATCCGTCGCTTTTTATCGGCGGAGAACGGCCATCGGTGCCAAGCGATCTTGGCGGGTTGGGGCATCACGGCGAAGACCACGGCCTTGGCTTGGGATCCCCAGGGATACGCGCAACATTCGCACAATCAGTATCAACAGGCCATGATGCGGATGGCCAGGATGGGGTTGAAATCGGGAGATTCCGTCTTGGATATTGGGTGCGGAGATGGCAAAATTACCGCCCAATTGGCGCAGCGGGTTTATCCAGGGGGTGTGTATGGGATCGATGCCTCTCCGACTATGATTGAACTTGCCCAAGATCGTTTTCCGGCATCACGCCATCCCAATCTTTCCTTTGCGGTGATGGATGCGGGGAAAATCCAGGTGCGCGAACCCGTGGATTGGGTGTTTTCCAACGCGGCTTTGCACTGGATTCACGATCATCGTCCGGTGTTGTCGGGGATCTGCCAGGCTTTACGACCCGGAGGAAGGTTTCATCTGGATATGGGGGGGAGAGGCAATGCCCAGCAGGTATTTCGTGTCTTGGAGGTCTTGTCCGCCCGCTCTCCTTGGTCAACCTGGATCGGTGGCATGGAGAATCCGTATGCTTTTTACAGCGATGCCGAGTATTGGACCCGATTGCGGGAGGCAGGTCTTATCGGTCATCGCGTCGCGTTGGTACCCTGCACTTGGTCATTCCCGGATCGGGATGGTTTCGAAGGGTGGATCGGGACTACATGGCTCCCTTTTACCCAACGTATCCCTCCTGAGTTGCGGCAACAATTCATTACCGAGTTGACTGAATGCTATGCGACACTGTTTCCTCCCGACCGGGATGGCGTGATGACGGCCAGGATGGTCCGTTTGGAGGTCGAAGGTCAGAAGGGTGACGAATGTTGCGTGGTAGGAGATGAAATGGCTTTACTTGGTGATACCTCTTGACCTATTTTGACCTGTCTTGGGGGGGGGAGGGGGATCGTTGGTGGAACACATGCCCGCGTGGCGGAATAGGCAGACGCAACGGACTTAAAATCCGTTGACCGTAAGGTCGTACCGGTTCAAGTCCGGTCGCGGGTACCATGGGTTCACCGATCATCCTGATGGGCAGAGGATTCGATACGTCTAAGAAACTGGATGTTAAAAACGCATCGGCCTCGTTGTTGCCTGCCGGGTTGTGGCCTCTTGCCTTCATTGCTTCGATAACCAACTCCTTCCCCGCATTTCCCGAATGGGCGCAATAACTCTTGAGATACGCCCTAGAAAATTATTAAAAGAAAAAAGGGGTCTGGGGGATTGCC
>JADGCQ010000157.1 GCA_015228925.1 Magnetococcales bacterium
CAAAACCCTGGGGGCAATCCCCCAGACCCCTTTTTTCTTTTAATAATTTATTTTTTTCAAAATGTCGCGGCTTAAAAGACGGCGTGAACGTCCACGACGATGGCAAGAAATAAAATTCCCAAATAGCGCATGGAACCAATGAAATTGCGCCATCCCATCTCGCGGGTCGGCGTTTGAATGAGACGCCAGTTGCCGTGCAGGAACAACACCCCGGCCAAAATCGCTCCCAAAAGATAAATCAATCCCAGCTCACTGAAAAACCAAGGGAGAATCGATGCCGTGATCAGGAAAACAGTATTGCCAAAGATATAAAACGCCGTCTTTTGTTCCCCAACAACGACCGGCAACATGGGAACACCCACCTTCTGATATTCTTCCCGCAGGAAAATGGCCAAACTCCAAAAGTGAGAAGGTGTCCAGAAAAACAGGACGACCGCCAAAAATAACGGCAACGCGCACAGTTCTGGTTTGACCGATGCCGCCCCCGCCAGGACGGCAAAACTACCCGCTAATCCCCCCAGGACAATGTTCAGCCAACTACGCCGCTTCAACCAGACGGTATAGACAACGCCGTAAAAAAACGCCCCCAAAAACAAATGAAGCCCGACGATGGGATTGAACAGCCACGCCGAAAGGGCAACGCCAACAACCAATAAACCGCCCGCAAGCCACAAAGCATGGGATGGGTTGGCCAACGCCCCAGTCGCTAAAGGCCGACGAGAAGTCCGCTCCATCCTTCGATCAATGTCCCGATCATACCAATGGTTGAATACCGCCGAACTCGATGCCCCCAACAGCATGACCGCAATCAGCAACAGAATATGCACAACGCTAACATCGCGGGCCATGGCCAAATAAGCCACGACAGCCGTTAAGGCAATCATTCCGCCGATGCGAAGTTTGAGAAGTTCCAAATAATCGCGCAACATGACCAATCAGTAGCTAGCTGGTTAGAGAAAAATAAGTTAATTAAAGACTAAAAAATTGAATAAACAATATCTTTGGAGTGGTTCCCGGCCAAGCCACGAATGGCTTGGCCGGAATTGGGTACACCATGTCTCAAGGTCCGTAATGGATCACCTTGTAATAAATCGACACATTCATGGCCAGAGCAAACAGGAACAACAAAGCGGCCAGGATCCACTTGCCCTTAGATGATGGTGATGGGTTATCGGCCATAGTTATAAGGTGTCCAATCGGCAGAGACGACGACATCTTTGGGGAAGTTGCCAGGTCCGGGAGGATTGGGACAATGAGTCCATTCCAACGAGACCGATTTCCAAGGGTTGGCTACCGATTTTTCACCACTGATGGCACTGATGATCCAGTTCAGGATGGTCAGCAGCATTCCAATCGCGACAAGAAAAGCCCCAACGGTTGCAATTTTGTGGAACGGTTCAAACTGAGGGAACATTTCATAGTTCCAATACCGGCGTGGCATCCCTTCGATCCCGATGATGAACAGCGGGAAAAAGGTGATATTGACACCGATAAAATTGAACCAAAATCCCAGATTGCCCATCTTTTCGCCCGGCATTTTGCCCGTCATTTTCGGGAACCAATAGTAGACCCCTGCAAACACGGAGAAGGTGGCAAAGATACCCATGATGTAGTGGAAATGGGCGTGGACAAAAGAGGTTTCCGACAGATGGACCGTCATGACCGTCATGGCCAGAGGAATCCCGGTCAAACCACCGATGAGAAACAGGAACAGACACGCCGTGGCATACTTCATGGCGGTGGTGTAGGTGATGGCACCGCGATAAAGGGTTCCAAACAGGGAGATGGCCAAAAGACCCACAGGGACCGAAATCAACAAGGTGCTGACCATCATCCCAATACGAATCCAGTCAGGCATACCGGAAATGTAAAGGTGATGTATCCACACCTCACCAGAGATCAACACAATGCCCCACATGCCACCGTAAACCGCTGCCTTGTAGTTGAAAACCATATTTTTGCTGAACGTGGCAACGACTTCAAACAGAATACCCAGGGCGGGAAGGAGAATCACGTACACCGCCGGATGGGAATAGAACCAGAACAGGTTTTGATAAAGCAGCACGTCGCCGCCTTGGGATGGATCAAAGAAGTGCGTTCCCAAATATTTGTCAAACAACAACATGGTCACCGCAGAGGCCAGAACCGGGACGAAGACCAACTGAATGACAAATGCCGTGACGGTAGACCACACAAACATGTTGAGCTGATTCCAACCCATGCCCGGGGCACGCATATAAATGACCGTGACCAGAAAGTTGACGGCACCGAGGATGGAGGCAAACCCCAAGAGATGCACGGTAAACACATAAAACGCCGTATTGCCAGAGGTCAGGAGCGAGTAGGGGGGATAGCCCGTCCACATGACATCTGGGGGATCGCCGATCACGAAGGTTAGGAGTGCCATGATGATACCGGCATAAAAGAGCCAGACACTAAAGGCGTTGATTCGAGGGAAGGCGACATCCTTCGCCCCGATCATCAGCGGCAAAAAGTAGTTGGCGGCGAACCCCGTCAATCCAGGGATGAGAAACCCCAGGATCATGGCAGCACCGTGGAAATACAGCCAAACATTGTACTGACTGCCACCCGTGGCCACGTCATGCACCAAGGTGGGCCCAAGGGTTGATTGTTCCAGGCGAATCATCAGGGCCATGACACCGGCGATGGAAAACGCCGCCATGGATCCGATCAGATAGAGGATACCGATTCGCTTATGATCTGTGGTAAAAATCCACTCTTTCAGGTTAAAACCATGTGATTCTGTACTCATCGCAATTTTCCCTTCCGATTAAAGGCCCTAACCTCGTTCATAGTGTGCTTTTCTTTTGTGCAAGCCATGCATCATACTTTGCGGGTGCGACCGCCTTGACAGGGGAATACATTTGCGAATGCAACGTTCCGCAGAACTCCACGCAGGTCACCCAAGACTCCTTCTCCACCAACGGGTTGAACCAAATGTAGGTAATGCGTCCCGGCATCATGTCTTCCTTGACCCGGTAGTCGGGCAAGCCGAAAGAGTGAAGGACATCGTTGGAGGTCATGCGCAACACCACGGGAGTCCCTACAGGAACCACCAAGCCATCGCCCTCTTTGGTGTCGTAGGCGTAGGTTGTGGTCACCCCGTTAGGGTATTCAAACGTCCAATACCACATGTTGCCGGTGACTTTGATCTCCAGGGCATTTTCTGGAACCTTGCGGTAGGTGTTCCACACAGTCCACCCCTTGGCAGCCAGGAAAAAGTCATCCGCCATGAAGATGAAAGCGGGGACCATGGCCCAGGACCAAGCCTGCGCACGCGACAGCGTGGGACCACGGCCAACCTGATCGGGGCTGGTCGCCCGATATTTGATAAGCCAATAAATGGCCAGCAAAGCGAACACACCGCCCATGAGGAAAAGGTCAATCAACACCTCATTCCACAAGTGGTTCCAATCCGCAACGGGGTCCAGGATTTTTTTGGATTCCGAGGCCCAAGACACTCCTGGCAGCAGCAACCCAGGCATTGCTAAAGCGACCATTCGCCCTTTCATTTCACACTTCCTCCCTTTGCTTTACGAAATCGGTAAAAAAACACTGAACCAATGAATGCGAAAATTCCCAGCATCAGGGAACCTAGCCCCACAAACATCGGTATATTATAGGTGTACCGCCCTTCTTTGTAATTATAGCTGTAGCAAAGGCCAACGGCATAATCCAAAACCTCGCTGACCTTAAATTGTCCCATTCTCGCTTCGAGAAGTGCCAACCCGACATCCTTCTGGGTATTGATCAGGGCATACAGATACCGATTGATGCGACCCTCAGGCGTCAGAAAGATAAACACATTCTGGTGGTAGAAAGTTTTATCCTGTGGTGCCCAAAAATACTTGAAGCCCGTACTGGACGTGACCGGTTTGATCTGGTCAGGATTTTTAAACAGGGCAAAATGCCACCCTGCGGCCATCCGATCCGGCAGGGAAAGCTTCTTCTTAAAAGCTGCCATTGATTCCAATGTATCATTGGCATCAAAGGAGATGGTAAGAACTTGGTAATTCTCACCAATCACCTGTTTTTCATTCTCAAGCAGAGCCAGCAACTCTGCATTGACCGCCGAACAACTACCATCGCAGGCAAAATAGGACCAGACCAGGATGACAGGCTTTCCGGTAAACGTGCCAAACGTGCGGGTTTGACCTTTTTCATCCACCAGCTCCAGGGCACTGTCAAGTTTGATGCCCATGAACGCTTTCTCATCGATCCAGAACACCTTTGGGTCGAGATCAGAGACCTTCTGATTGCTGTAATACTTCGCATCAACATGGGAGATCATGAGGGCCATGGTGATACCTGCCAAAATCTGCACGACCCGCTTATGCCACATGGTATCTTTCTTGATCCCTTGCAATCCGCCCCGCTTAAGGTGTGCGCGGAGCGGATAATGGTCGAAAACAGGGTTACCAGTAGTAAACTTGGCTGGCGACAAAAAACCAGACAATATCGACAAAGTGCCAGTAGAGGCCAGCGCAGAATGCAAAATATTTGTTGGTCTTACCCGCAAAAGCTGGCAAAAGGACGGCGGCAAAGATGCCAAGACCAACGATCACATGGGATGCATGAAATCCGGTGATGGAGAAAAACGCCGAACTGTACGCATTGGTGGAAGGACCAAAATTCATCCCCAGCAGATGGTGGTACTCGTAGATGGTGCAGCCAAGGAACAGCAGACCCAAAAGCATGGTGAGCATCAGCCAGGAGCGGAACCCCCCAAGATTGTCGTGGTCCAGGTGGTGTTCGGCGACGTGATACGTCAAACTGGAACCGACGAGAAGCACCGTCATAATGAGCGGCAGGACCAGATTCATATGTTCCGGCGTCCCCGCTGGCGGCCAATTCTCGCCCGCAGAAAGCCGCATGGTCCAATAGGAGGCAAACAAGCCGAGGAAGATGAAAACTTCAGAAATGATGAAGAATGGCAGAGCCGAGGGGGAAACGCCCGCGAGCAATGGTTTTTGGGTCAACCCCTCGCTCACCCACTTGGAGATCCCAATCAACACCAGCGGTGTACCGATACCGGCAAAAATAATGGCGTTCAGCTCGTTCTGATAGACAAAGTAGGCCGCAAAGGTGAGCGGCACCAAAAACAGGATTCCGGCGGTCAATACCATTGGTGCCCAGCTAACTTCCCAGTGATGGGCATGCTCTGTCGTACTGTGAGACATGTTTCCTCTCCTTCGGTAAATTCCAATGATCTCAATGCTTGAAACAGAAAATAATCGTTTTAAAACCGACAAGAGACCTCCAAATCCGACATATCGTATGGAAGACCTGCGGAATGGCTCCGTCTCTACTCTTGTATTCTTACTCTTGTATTTTTATTGATGGTGGTCAAATTAACTTCCTCCGCAGCGTTTGTCAATTTATAAAAATGCGTCTACTTCATTTATCATTTGCAGCAGTATGATCATTAAACAAACATAAAAAGTACAATAAAGAATTTAATGTTAAATTATTGAAAATATACGTATATTGTAAAAAATGTTATCGAAATTTGCGTAAACACCAGGCAGGGGAGCGCGACATATGTCGTCTGGCATCCCTTAAGGTTCACAGATGGAAGTGTAGAATTTTGTAAAGAACAAAAATTTAGTGTCTAAAATGGGGCGACGACAACCATCGCCCTGCTTGGAACGTCATGGTACTCTGTGCGCCTAGCTTGTCACTTTGGATATGTGGTTCAAATTCTGGAATCCATCATGATCGACATCAAAGGGATCAACCATTTCTATAAACGGGGAAAAGGGCCGGTGCGACAAGCACTTGACGGTATCGATCTCCACGTCCCTGAAAAGAAACTTTTCGCTTTGACGGGGCCTAATGGGGGGGGGAAATCGACCCTCTTTCGTATCCTCTCTGGTCTCCTCAAGCCGGGGTCTGGGCAGGTCTATTTGAATGGTATGGATCTATGGGCGCATCCTTTGGAAGTCCGCAGATTGCTTGGGGTTGTTTTCCAACACCCGGCACTGGATGGGCAACTGAGTGTCCTTGAAAATTTCCAGATTCACGCCAGCATGTACCGTTTGGAAAAGGGGATGCTGGACAAAGCTCTTGAGGAAGATTTGTCCTGGACGGGTCTTAAAGATCGTCTTCATGATCGCGTGGGAACTCTTTCTGGTGGTATGCAAAGACGTGCCGAGCTGGTTAAGGCACTTTTGCATCGCCCGCGTTTGCTTTTGATGGATGAGCCGACCACCGGCCTTGATCCTGGTGCCAGAAAGGCATTTTGGGAAACGATCTTCAATTTTCGTAATCGTCTTGGTTTGACCGTGCTGACAACGACCCATTTGTTCGATGAAGCGGAACAGGCTGACAGGGTGGCCATTTTGCATCAAGGGAAGATCCTGGCGAATGGTCCGCCGGAGGTGCTTGCCCATAAACTGGGCAACGAGATGATTGTCATCCACACCAAAGATTCGGAACGTGCGTTGCGACTTGAACAAAAACTCTCCTCTATATCGCCATTGACCGTTTTGCGGCAAGGGGGGGAACTTCGGGTCGAAGGGGCTTCCCAGGAGGTTGTCGAAGATCTGATTCGGCAACGTGGAGATCTGTTTGACGACATTGCCATCAAACATCCGACGCTTCAGGACTATTTTATCCACATAACCGGTGCCAACACGCAGGAAACACCATGATGTCTGTTATCGTCACCCTGGCCAAGAGAGAATGGGTCCGTTTTTTTCGCCAACCTCACCGTGTGATTGGCAGTGTGGCCCAGCCCATCCTTTTTTGGATTTTTTTGGGCAGTGGGTTTAGTTCTTCCTTCCGGGCGCCTGGCTTGGAGGGGGTGAGTTATATGGAGTATTTTTACCCGGGCGTGTTGCTGATGGTTGTGTTGTTTTCTGGAATTTTTTCTACGATTACCATTATCGAGGATCGGAGCAAAGGGCTTCTTCAGAGTGTTTTGGTGGCTCCTGTTTCCAGGTTGGCCATCGTTTTGGGTAAGGTGATCGGCTCCATGGGGATTGGTTTGGCCCAGGTGGTACTGATGCTTTTGGCTGTCCCTTTTCTTGGTATTTCTCTGGATCCTTTGGGTTGGTTTCTGTTGATGATTGGACTGGTGCTTTCGGCCTTGGGGTTTACCGCGCTGGGGTTTGTCATTGCTTGGAATATGGAGAGTACTGCGGGGTTTCATGCCATCATGTCGGTTTTCCTTCTCCCGTTATGGATGCTTTCAGGGGCGTTGTTTCCGATGGGGCATCTTCCTGCTTGGTTGGATGCGGTGATGATTCTTAACCCTGTGAGTCATGCATTGCATTTGATTCGATTGCCATTTTATCACCCGGGTAGCCAATTGGTGGGGCTGGCGGCGTATCAATCGGCTTTCTTGATTACCGTAATCTGGGCGGGTTTGTGTTTATGGATTGCTCTTTGGAAGGTGAGTCGTTTGGAGGTGGGTGTTCCCGGGCCTGCAACTTCCTAGAAAATGAAAATTATTAAAAGAAAAAAGGGGTCTGGGGGATTGCCCCCAGGGTTTTGACTT
>JADGCQ010000158.1 GCA_015228925.1 Magnetococcales bacterium
AAACCCTGGGGGCAATCCCCCAGACCCCTTTTTTCTTTTAATAATTTATTTTTCCGTCCCTTTTGGAGTTGGCCAGGGTTTTGCTGTCGGTTTTGGGGCAAAACTCTTTCTAACGGTTTTCATCCTTTACAGGCGATGGTTCCAGGTCGATGCGTTATCCCTTGTTCCTGTTTCTCCCCCCGTTGGCCGATGACAAAATCCTCTTTGTCGGCGGTGAGGATGGTCTGGACCGGGTTCGTCGGGAATCCCTGGGGGTCGCCGCATTCGCCGCCCGAGGACAACAGGTGGTGTTGGTGGTCCCCGGACGGGATGTCCTGCTAACCTGGGTGGACCCCCCCGCAGGTGCAAAAAAACGGCAACTGGAAAAGGCAGTCCCATTCCTCCTGGAAGATGATTTGCTGAATGGGGTGGAACAACTCCATTTTTGTTTGGGCAAGGTGGGACAGGATGGGCGTTTGCCGGTGGCCGTGGTGGCACGCAAAACCATGGATGCCTGGATGGCGGTCGTCGCAGAGATGGGCATTCAACCCCATGTCATGATCTGCGATACATTGTTGCTCCCATTGACCGAGGGGAAGTGGCAGATTTTCATGGATGATGTGGTGGCTTGGGTCCGTTTGGGTGAACACGAAGGGTTCATGGTGGAACGGCCTAACCTGGAAATTTTCCTCTCCCTGGCCCTCAAACGGCCCAACCCTCCCGAACGGATCCGTGTTTTGGATTTTTCCAGGGAAACGCCTCTGGAAAAATTCGCCAGCGTGGATGTGCCGGTGGATTGGGTGGTGGGCCATCGCGACAGGATCGTGGAAATGGTCGGTGTTGGTTTGGGGACGGAAGGGTTGAATCTTCTGCAAGGGGTCTACAAGCCGGTCGGCTTGCTGGGGGGTGGTTGGAAACAGATGCGTTGGAGTTTGTTGCTGCTGTTCGTCTGGGTGATGGTGCGTACCGTGATCGGTTTTGTGGAGTTGGGGTATCTGGAAAAACGGGAGGTGCTGCTTAAAAATCAGGCCAAGACGGTGCTGACCGATGTTTTTCCCGATATGCGGGTGGTGGTAAACCCCAAAGGGCAGATGTTGCAACGGTTGGAGGCGATCAAGGCGAGACAGGGTGAGGGCCAAAAAGGGGGGTTTGTGGAATGGTTGACCAAGGTGGGGATGGCCGCCAAGGGAGAAGACGGTCTTTTGTTCAACCGGGTCAATTATCGCGATGGCACCCTGGGGATTATTGTCAAGAGTCCCGATATGGGACGGCTGGACCGGATGATCGGTGCTTTGACGAACAATTATGGGTTGCGTGCTGTTTTGCGTAAGGCGGACCGGGGTGCCGATGGGGTTGAGGGGCAGATTGATATTGGAGCATTGTAGATCATGAACGCTTTGTCATTATCGGGCCTGAAAGATATTTGGCGGGATCTGGGTGGGCGAGAGCGTCGCATTGTTGCGATTGGTTTGCCGGTGCTGGTGGTGGCGATTTTTTATTTCATGATCTGGTCGCCGTTCATGGAACGGTTGGATAACGCCCGCAAACGGGTGGCGGCCAGTTCGGATACGTTGCATTGGATGCAGTCCCAGGCGGTGGAAATCAAGGCCATGCAAGCGGGTTTGGGTGCTTCGGTTCCATCAAGCTTGAGTCTGTCGGGATCGTTTTTATCGTTTATGGAAGAGAGTGCGCGTCAAGGGGGGCTGGGGGGGGTGCTGAAAAGCGTGGAACCCTCCGGCAACGATCAGGTCTTGATGAAGTTTGAAAAGGCCCCGTTTCAAACCTTGGCCACCTGGTTGATCGATCTGCATACCCAGGGGGTCGAACCCGTTTCGGTGTCGTTGGAACGAGAACCGGAACCGGGAATGGTCCGTGCGCGTCTGGTTCTCGGTCGCCGTGGTCAATAATGGGGATCAAGGGGACTCTGTGGCTGGGGTTGCTGGGGTATCTGTTCTTTCTGGTCGCTTCGTTTCCGGCCAGTCTCGCCTGGTCTTGGTTGCGGGTTGATCCCGGGGTTTTGACTCTGGAAGAAATTTCTGGAACCCCCTGGTCGGGACGTGCCGCCCGGATTATCGCGGCCCATTTTGAGATGGGACCGCTGCAATGGAAGATCCCAATCGATTCATGGTTGAAACTGACCCCTCGGATCACCCTTGATCTGAAGGGCAAGGATGCGTTTCATCTCCAGGGATCGGTGATGGTGGATAAGGCTTTGACGGTTTCTGTACAGGAGATGGTTTTTTCCAGCCCACTGTCGAGCATGAGTCCACTTTTGGTCCGTATTCCGGTAGATCTGGTGGGTCAACTGGAAGTGCATGTGGATCATCTGGCGGTGGATGATGGCAAAGTGGTCGCCATCCGTGCCCGTGGGCAGTTGATGCATTTTGCGGTTGGCATCCCTTGGGACAAGGCCCTGGGTGGTTATACCTTGGAAGCCAAATTGGGGGTGGATGGGGAGGTGTTGCTGCATATCCGCGATGTGGACGGGGTGGTGCAGACGGCGTTGGTGATGAAACTTTATGCGGATGGCCGCTATGTGCTGCGCGGAAGCTTGCGTGCGGGCAAGGGGATGGACGATCAAATGGCCAATCTTTTAAAGCAATGGATCGGTCTGGAACGCGGCAAAGTACTTCCCGTGCGTGTCGAAGGGAATCTGGGGGCTTTTCTGTAATATTTTCATTTTTTGGAGGCAGGGGGGGACTGTACCATGATACACTGCCTACGGTTTGTGACCCTCTGATACAGGGTGGTTTGGCGGCTTTTGGAAAGACGATGGGGAGGAGATGAATAAAAAACCGCTCTTTTTTGTTGTCGATGACGATGCCGTCACCCGATTGACCTTGGGCCGCTTTTTGGAAAACCAGGGATACGACGCGATCCGTCTGGATGGTGGCTTGGCCGCTTTGGCGGAGTTGGACCATCATCTCCCCGATATCATCCTTCTGGATGCCCGTATGCCCGACATGGATGGTTTTGAAACCATGGCGGCCATCAAGGAGAAAAAAGGGGCGCAACGGATCCCCATTTTAATGATCACCGGCTTGAACGATGATGAATCGGTGGATCGCGCCTATGATATGGGTGCGGTTGATTTTATTACCAAGCCGGTCCATTGGGCCATATTGCGCAATCGCGTCACCTACCTTCTGCGGGAAATCGATCATGAACGGCGGCTCTATCTGGCGGCCAGCGTGTTTGATAATACCACGGAGGGGATCGTGGTGACGGATGAACTTGGGACGATTCAATCGGTCAATCCCGCCTTCACGAAGATCACCGGCTATACCCCTTCCGATGTCGTTGGGGCCAATATGCGTTTTTTGCGCTCCGGGCAGCAGGATGAAAAATTTTATGCACAGTTTTGGGAAACGTTGCTCAATACCGGAAAATGGCAGGGGGAATTCCAAAACCGACACAAAGATGGTTCCATTATCGCGCAATGGGTGACCATCAGCGGCATTGTCGGGGTGGATGGCAAGGTGGAACGGTACGTGGCCTTGTATTCCGACCTGACCGCCTTGCGTGAGTCGGAAGCGAATCTGGCTTATCTTTCGGGCCATGATACCCTGACTGATCTTCCCAATCGCCACCTGTTCCAGGAACGTCTGGCCGTGGCCTTGGCGGAGAATCGTGAACGGTCCTCCTTGTTGGGGGTGATGGTGCTGGATATCGACCGTTTCAAAGTGGTCAATGACACCTTGGGGCATGACAAGGGGGATCAACTGTTGATCCGGGTCAGCCGTCGGTTGCGTAAGGTATTGCCCCGGAATGTGGTGATGGGGCGGACGGGAGGGGATGCGTTTGGATTTATTTTGCCCGATTTGGATCAATCCAGCGATGCCGCTCGTATTGGCCAAACATTGCTGGGTGCCTTGGGGAAACCTTTTGTGATCGATGGTGAGGAAGCGGTCGAGTTTTTTGTCGGTGCCAGCATTGGCATTGGGGTATCGCCTTTGGATGGGATGGATGTCAAAACTCTGCTGCGCAACACCGATGCCGCCATGTATCACGCCAAGGAACAGGGGCGGAATAATTTTCAATTTTACCGTAATGATCTCAACATTGCCACCATGGCACGTATGCTCATGGAGAGCAGTTTGCGCAGTGCCATGGAAAAAGGGGAGTTCATTCTTCACTATCAACCCCAGGTTGAAGCGGCCACGGGTCGATTGGTGGGAGCGGAGGCCCTGATCCGCTGGCAACATCCCTTGAATGGGATGATCTCTCCTGGGGATTTTGTCCCGTTGGCGGAGGAGACCGGCTTGATTGTCCCCATTGGCCAATGGGTGTTGCAGACCGCCTGCCAGCAGATGGCCATTTGGAGAAAAAAAGGTTTTGCGCCATTGCGCATTGCGGTCAATCTTTCGGGTATTCAGTTTAAACAGCCCGACTTTTCCGAGCGGATTATCCAAATTGTCCATGAAACGGGTGTGGAGAAGAAATGGCTGGAGTTGGAGTTGACCGAGACCATTGCCATGGGGGATGTGGAAGGGACTTATGATAAATTGAAAGCCCTTTCCGAGGAGACGTTCCAGTTGGCCATCGATGATTTTGGTACTGGATTTTCATCATTGAATTATTTACGGCGTTTTCCCATCGATACCTTGAAGATTGATCGTTCTTTTGTCCGCAATTGCGTTGAAGACGCCGACGATGCCACGATTGTGCGAACATTCATTGGTTTGGCGCACAGTCTGGGGTTGTCGGTGGTGGCGGAAGGGGTTGAGGAGGCGGGACAATTGGCGTTTTTGCGGGCCGAGGGGTGCGATATCATTCAGGGGTATTATTTCAGCCGTCCTTTGGCACCGGAGGTGTTCGAGGATTTTATGACTTCGATGCAGGGCAAACCGTCGGTGGATTCCAGTAATGTTTCTCGGGGGGATAGAAGTCGGGCGGGCGTTAAAAGGAAACCCAAACGATGATCCAAGGGGGGGTGGGATTGTTGGGCTTGACCGCCTTGGCATGGCTGGTCAGTGAGGATCGACGCCGTTTTCCCTGGCGGGTGGCGGTGATGGGGTTGGTCTTGCAGATGGTTTTGGCCCTCCTTTTGTTGAAGTTTCCGCCGGTTCGTTCCGGGTTTCTTTGGTTGAATGACTGGGTGATTGCCTTGCAGAATGCTGCGGGGAAAGGGACGGCCTTTGTTTTTGGGTATTTGGGTGGTGGTGATCTCCCGTTTGCCAAAGGTGGTTCGGGAACGACGTTTATTTTGGCGTTTCAGGCACTCCCTTTGGTGCTTTTGGTGAGTGCGTTATCGGCGTTGTTGTATCATTGGCGGGTATTGCCCTGGGTGGTTGCGGGGATCTCGCGGCTTTTGCAAAAAGGGATGGGGGTTGGGGGGGCGGTTGCGTTGAGTGCGGCGGTGAATATTTTTGTGGGGATGGTGGAAGCCCCGTTGATGATTCGTCCTTATTTGGCGTTATTAAGTCGGTCGGAATTGTTTGCTGTGATGACCTGCGGCATGGCGACGATTGCGGGGACGATGATGGTTTTGTATGCCTCGATTTTAGCCCCGGTGATCCCCGATGCCATGGGACAATTGCTGACCGCCTCCATCATCAGTGCGCCGGCGGCGTTGATGGTCTCGTTGATCATGGTGCCGCAGAGGGGTCCGGGAACGGTGGGTGAGGCGATGCCCCCTTCGACGGCGACGGGATCGATGGATGCTATTGTCCGTGGCACGTCCGATGGGGTGACTTTATTGATCAACATCATCGCCATGTTAATTGTCCTGGTGGCGTTGGTGTCTTTGGTGAACCAGGGGTTGGAGAGTTTGCCGGGTGTGTTGGGGGAACCGGTGACTTTGCAGCGGGTTTTGGGTTGGTTCATGGCCCCGATCACCTGGCTCATGGGGATCCCCTGGCATGAGGCGCAGGTGGCGGGATCATTGTTGGGGACAAGAATCATTCTCAACGAATTTATCGCCTATCTGGATTTGGTCAAGTTGCCCCGGGAAGTACTTGGGGATGAGAGCCGATTGATCATGACCTATGCATTGTGTGGATTTGCCAACATTGGAAGCTTGGGGATTATGATTGGCGGATTGGGGGCTATGGCACCAGAACGCAAGGATGAGGTGGTGCAATTGGGTTTTCGCTCCATCGTTGCGGGAACCCTGGCGACGTGCATGACCGGTGCGGTGGTGGGTTTGGTTATTCGGTGAGGGGACTGGTCTAACAGGAAGAGACTTTATCCTCAGGCCGCATCCTGGACCGTGACCACCAGTCGTTTGCCAACGACAGCCAATGCGCGTTCCATCAACGGTAATTTGGTTCCATATTTTGGGTCGAGAATGCGCCTGGCCTCTTTTTCATCGACACCCAGTCGTCTGGCCAGTTCCACTTTGGAAATACCAACCTCCACGACCGCTTGATTCATGGCAGCCTTCATCGCTGTCTGGGCAGGAACGGAAACCAAAAACTCCCCTTTTTCTGGAAGGCTTGGAACAGGAAATACGTCGTTGTGATGAATACGCCCGGCGAAAGCCTCCTCCAGGCAATCTGCGGCTTCAATCAGTGCCTCTTCAAGACTTTCCCCCTGGGTGATGGCTTCGGGAATATCTCGAAATGTCACAACAAACCCGCCATCATCTTCGTCTCGAGTCAAAGTGGCCGGATAAGTGTACCGATCCATTGGCCTAACTCCTTAAATATCGTTTCGTGTTAATCCAAGCTGTTTTAACATTCCAGTCAACGTTCCTGTCTTCAATTCATCAGGCAGATTACGGATGGCTGTCCGCTTTTCCCCAAAATACAGCAGACTGTGAGAACCTTTGCCGCGTGCTTGGAGCAGCACAACGACAATCCCATTTTCCTTGCCGTATTTGCGGATTCTCCTGATGAATTCATTTCCGTTCATGGATTTCAGTATCGGTCAAAAACGTCCGATCCGCAAGAAGATCACGGGTTGTTACAATCTTGTTACAAATAAATGATTGTCAATGCAAATTAAATGTGTCGAATGGACCAAACTGCGTATAATACATACGAGAGGTTTGGCCCTTTTTGGATTTTGGGACAACAGGCTGGTTTTGCGGTGTGGTGACGGAATGTGACGATGTGACCGTCTTAAAGCATCGAAAATGCTGATCAATGGAGGATTGCGCCGTGGCTGAAGATCTTGGTGTGAACACTGACGGGAATCAGGATGGTCAAGATGAAAATCGTCAAAACCTGGACGATATGACCGTTTTGCAAAATGTTCGGACCCAGGAGCTTGGTGCCGAGGAAAACTCTTTTGGTACCCCGCCGGATGTCAGCGAGCAGACCAATGCCTCATCCTCGCAAATGGGATATGAGGGGTTGGCCGATGCCCTGGGTGTCCTGTCTGGTAACAATGCAACGCCTTCGAGTGCCATCGGGGGCAATGTGATGGTTGATGGTCCCCGTCGTCACCGCAGTATCGGAACCATCGGTGGCGGT
>JADGCQ010000159.1 GCA_015228925.1 Magnetococcales bacterium
CAAAACCCTGGGGGCAATCCCCCAGACCCCTTTTTTCTTTTAATAATTTTATCGAATGTCAACACGCCCTAGGGGGATGAACGCCTTTTCACCAACCGCTCACCAAGCCTCGGCATGTTCGTCATGGATAACAGATGGGCATAGACCCAACTCAATTCCCCAGAACGAAATAATTCCAAAGCCTTGCTTTTTTCTAATTGCAGCAGTTTGTCTTCATCAATACCCAACAATCCGCCCATGCTGAGTTTTTCACCATTGGGCAACTGGGCCTGGGCGTTGATCTCGGTAAATAAATCAAAATCTTTGATCCGATTGATGAAAATTTCCGTGCGGTGGTACTGTTCCTGATAATCCTGCATAAACTTGATGGCATTGTTCAAAAATTCGGTAGGCTCGCCATGATCGTTAAACAAACGTCGCCCCTCCTGGTTGTCCAAGCCAACGAAAGTTTCATCGATGCAGACCGTTTTTTGATCATGGCCCTGTCCCGATTCAGCCAATATGAACGGGTAGCGGCGGATAAAGGCGGGAATATAATGGGCATCCCAACGATTTTCAGCACTGACATAGAGGTTTTCATCATTGCGTAACCCCAGAAGGGCTACGGGCATGATCGATTCACCCACTTTGGTGAAAACAATATTGTACTCCTTGGCAGCATGGATAAACTCAACCCCTGCCAGAAGCACCGAGTTGGTGAACCGGCAAAAACCATAAAGATTATCCGCAGTCTTGATGCAAAGGTTTCTGTGAATATCCTTGTTGAGAGGGACCGGTTTCTCATAAAAAAGAAGATGTGCCATGACGCCGTGACTCCGTGAACTTTATTTTAATTTGGAAACATTTTCACTGTTGATGGCCGCTGGCGTCTTTTCCAGCAACTTTTTGAGGAACTCGGCACGCAAGGTTTCCATCCGTTGTTTCTTCAAACCGGCAATCAACAACGGTTTGACCTCTTCCAGGGTGCGGACGGAGGCGGGTTTGCTTTCCAAAAGCTTGATGATGTGCATCCCTTGAGGACTTTTAATGGGGCCTTCAATATCACCAGCTTTCATGGTGGCAACAACCTTGCTGACTTCAGGAAGTAGCTGGTCCAGGGGAATCCAACCCATGTCACCGCCATTGGCAGCACTCTCAACGTGTTTGGAATGTTGCTTGGCTAGGCTGGCAAAATCGGCTTTGGTCTTCTTGATCTTGGTGGCCAAGTCGGCAATGGTGGCCATTGTTGCCTTATCGGCCTTTTGATCCCCCGTTGTGGGCAGAAAAATTTGGGCGACGTGGACGCGGTTGGGGACGTTGAAGCGGGATAGATTCTCCACATAGGCCCCCTTGATCATCTCCTCTGGGGGATAGTTTTCTTCGGGTTTCGATTGGGAAGCCAAAAACAACTCCAATAAAATATTTTCCCCGGCACGGGTCATGGCCCACTCGGTCTGGGGTTGTTTGACAAAACCGGTGATGCCCGCCTGCTGGACAATAAATTTTTTAAATAATTCCTCACGGATGGTCTGCTCCAGCAACTGGGGATTGGAGAGTACCCGCTGCTTGGCTTTTGGATCACTGTAGGAAAAAAGCCGGTTTAATTCCGAGGTGAAAAGTTTGACATCTCCCATGGAGGCGATGACAGGATCGCTGTTGGCATCTTCTTTGGCACCTGCCCACTGGGCCAAAAAGAAACACAGACAAAGGGATAAAACAAATCCAAAACCGTGTTTTTTCTCCAGATTAAACCACATGGTCTGCAACTCCTTTTCCTTGGAATCCGTGTCGAACAACACCGCCCCTTTGAGATCATGATACCCAGGGGCTACAACTTACAATGATTCATGAGTACCATGCAAATTTCCGTTTTATGGTACACGCGGAGGGGTGAGCAAAGCCATCCCTTCTGGGTTAAATACGATAGGATTATCCTGGGTCCAGCGCGTCAGATAGTGCTTTAAATTTTCCGCAGTTTGTTGTTGGCGCAATTTTTTGCGAAGCCCTGCCGCCATCTCGGCAAAACTCGGATGTTCCGGCACATCTTCCGCCACCTTCTTGATGATGTAAAAACCTTGATCTGTTTCTACAGGCCCGAAGATTTCGCCATCTTCAACCCCCTTCAATCCCTCCCTGAACGATGCAGGGAGGGCCTCCAGAGGGACGAAGCCCATATCGCCTCCCTGTTCGGCAGTGGTTTGATCCATGGAGAACCGCGACGCCAAGGTGGCAAAATCGGCATGAGGTTTTTTGGCCATGGCCAGTACCGCTTCGCTTTTGACGCGGGCCGCCTCATGGTTTTCGCCATGGGAGACAAAAATTTGTCGGAGACGGACTTTCATGGATTGTGCGGATTGACGTACCATTTCTCGATAAGCCCGCATCACGGTTTCTTGATCGGGATAGTTGGAGCGCGGTACGGTTATGAAGGAGAGATACCGCGTGCGCAATGTTTCTTCCTCGGCCAGCGTTTTTTTCCGTATGGCACCTTCTTGGAGCATATGGTCATCATTTTGGGCCTGTTTGACAAGATATTTTCTGGTCACTTCCCAACGTATCCGCTGTGCCAAGGCTTCTCGGTCTCTCAGGAGCCGATTTTTGGTGTGGGCCGGAAGGCGGTTGAGATAACTTTGAAATGGTCCCATGGCAAGCACAACATCGCCCATGCTGGCAATGCTGTCCGATACCGGTTCTTTGACAGGGGTAGGGGTTGGGGGAGACGGTTCCAGCGGCGTTATCAAACATCCAGACAATAGGGCCGGGATCAACAAAAACAGAAACGCAATGCCGCAATACGGACGATCACGCATGGGTGGATACCTCATCATGGCACGACTTGGAAGGTTGTACGGATAAGGTGTAAGCAATAAAATGGCCGGAACTGCGGGATTTGGGGGATTTGGAAAAAAAGATGGCGGCTCGTCAAGTGCGTACCGTGGATTTGGCTAGATTTTTTGCGGCAAAATATGGGTTTAATTTAACTTCCAACTAGGATTGTCGCTGGAAGTGGCCATTGGGATATCGTCTGTCACAAAAGGGCCAAGCTGTAACTTTAAATCCCAGTCGGTTTTGGGGAGGGCATCTTGGAATAATTGACAGAAGGCATGCAACAGGTTGGGATCCAAGGCCAGTTCTATCCCCTGGCCGGTTTCGGGGAAGAGGGCGAGGACGATGATCCCTGTTGTTGTGGGCGTTAAACGGGCTTTTGTCACCAGGACGGGTTCTGGCCCCAGGGGAATTGTTTCTACCTTGTTATCAAAGTCGGTGTTGAAATCGGCCTGAGCGATGGCCTTGTGGTGCCTGTGTTCCAACATGGCGGAGCGGGCCTGGGGGCTGTACAAGGCACCGGGTTGGACATTTCGGGCCAAAGCCTGTGCCAACCCAGGCCAGATCCTTTTGATAAATCGGCGTGTCAACCAAAATCTGAATTCTTGTTTATCTTGGGTGTTGATGCGGAGCATCAACCGGTCACCGGTCTGGGAATAGATGAGTTGCATTTGGTGGAGACGTTGTGCTGTCACGGCCTGTTTTCCTTCATGCCACAAGTGTCCCGGCGCAGGAAGAGCCTCGTCCTGCGGTACAGGCAAAACAATGATCATCGGTGACGATGGAACGATGGTCCAAGAATCGGGGATCCAATCCGACAACGGTTGGCGGTATCGGAAGCCGGGCCGGTTTCTTTAACGCCAGATTAAAATCGCAATCAAAGAGTGTTCCATCCCAGGCGACGCTGATTTGGTTGCGGCACATGAGTCCGTGGAGCGTGGCCGGGTTGAAGGATTTTAACAAAAGTTGCCGGTAGGATTCTTCATGCCCATCGCGTGCAAGAGTGGCACGAAAGCGACCGATCGGCATATTGGTGATGGCGATGAGGCGGGTAAAAACGACGCCGTATTGTTCCAGAAGAGTGCGTCGGTAATCCGATTCCAGGGCACAGGGATCAGGAGGCAGATGGGCACCGATGGGGTTGTAGACCAGATTGAGTACCTGTTGGGGGTCATGACCAAAGCCAAGCGCGTTAAGTTTGCGGATGGCGGCGATGGCATTTTGAAATGTCCCTGGGCCACGTTGTCGATCCACATTGCTTTCCAGATAGCAGGGGAGGGAACCGACCAGGGTTACGTTGTGATCGCGAAAGAAGAGGGCCATCTGTTCCAATCCCGGTTCCAGATGGACCGTGAAATTGGTGCGGACCTGGACGCGGATTTTTTGGGCTACCAAGGCTTCGATAAAATCGGGTAGGTGGGGGTTGAGTTCGGGGGCACCGCCGGTGATATCCACCATCGTGCAGCCTGAACGTTCCGCCAGATGCACCACCGCTTCCATCAATGGCCATTCCATCCGCTCGCGTCGCTGGGGGGAAGCGGCAACGTGGCAGTGATGACAGTGCAGATTGCATTGCAATCCAACATTGACCTGGATCACCTCCAAGGGTCCACTGTGAAGTTCCGACCGACCTGTAGACTGAAAAATATTGGTTTGGAAATGATTCATCTTAGTATTCATTATATTTCAAAGATTTTCCATACACCTGGCTGGCGGGATATTTTTTTTCATTGAGTCCCATTTTTTCCCAGGCGGCCTTCTCAGGATCAATGTTAAATCGGGAAGCGAGCATGGTAAGATAAATCATGACATCACCGATTTCTTCTTTTAATGCCTGTTGTTTGTCCGGGGTGATGGTTTGACTTTCGGTGCTGTCGATCCATTGAAAAATCTCGACGATTTCGGCAACTTCAACGCTCAAGGCCATGGCCAGATTTTTGGGGGTGTGGAAAGCTTGCCACCCACGTTGTGCGGCAAATTGGGTTAAGGCCTGGCTCAGAGACAAAGTTTCCCCGGATGAAGGATCGTGATTCATGGTGCCTCATGAGGTTGGAATACAAACTTCGGCGATTGAGACCGTGCTTGGGAACGGATGATCATAGTCTGTTACCGGGGTCGATGTGAAGTCACCATGACAGGGTTTTTTCCATACAACAGTTTCGCGAGGTAACAAATCGGAAGGATTTTGCCATGATAGATCCAAAGTTCAGGGCTGAAGCCGAACTGTTTGATGGTTTCCGACAAGCTTTTGGGGATGGTGAAAAAGATTTTATCTTAGAAGATTTGGACGATGGTTCCTTGGAGCGGGGCTGGATGAGATGGAGTGAAGAACAGGGGTGGGTCACCTGGCAGGTTCGCCTGACCTGTGACCATCAATGCCGATTGGGCAAACTGACCGAACAGGGTCAAAGGATTCTGGCCCAGGCCAAAACAGGGAGACATCATGGTCTGTGGTAACGAGGTAATGTGGATTGAGGTGCTGGCATTGAATGCCCAAGGGCGGTTTGCCGAGGCTTTGGAAAAGATGGCACCCGCTTTCGTTCAGGGCGATCCTGGGGCGGTCCCCTGGAAACTTCGGGGTCAGGCGTTGTATGGGCTGGGCCGATGGGCCGAGGCGGTGGGGGCTTTTGCCAAGGTGTTGCAATGGCTTCCTGAGGATTGTGAAAGCTATGAACATTTGGCCAAAACATTGTTGGCTATGGAGCGTCATGATCAGGCGTTGCTGACGGTGGATCGGGGGTTGATGCTGGATCACGGCAATCAAGCACTTTTATCGTTACGGTTTGTCCTTTTGTGGCGGGTTGGAAATCGGGATGCCGCCTTGAGGCTGGCTCACCAACATTTGCAGGACCATCCTGGGGATGGTTCCATGTGGCAGGAGCGTGGCACGATGCTTTTGGAACAGGGTGCCGATCAGGAAGCCTTGTTTGATCTGGATCGGGCCTGTCGTCTGTTGCCCAATCATTCCCGGGCCAGGGGTAATCGGGCCACCGCCCTGTGGCGGCTGGGGCGTTACCGTGAAGCTTTGGATGATTTAAACCGTGCGGTGGCATTGGATCCCACGAATGCCAGTGCCCAGCACCATCGGGCGTTGTTATGGTTGTTTCTGGGGGATTTTGCTCTGGGTTTTCCCGCTTATGAATGGCGTTGGTCCGATCCGGCCCATCTGGCGCAACGGCCTGCGTTATCCATCCCTTTTTGGCAGGGGGAGGTCATGATGGGGGCAACTTTGTTGGTTTTTCCCGAACAAGGGTATGGCGATACGATTCAATTTATCCGATTTCTCCCTCTGGCCAGACGGCGTGTGGCGAAGGTGATTGTTTGGTGTTCTGGTCCTTTGGCACCGTTGTTACGGCACGCTCCGGGTGTTGATCTGTTGTGTGATGGGGAACATACCGTGCCGCCTTGTGATGTGTGCGTATCGGTGATGTCTCTTCCGGGTTTGTTGAAACCGGCTTGGGAGGAGGGGGTTTTGGGTGCTTGGGGTTATCTGCCCGAATTTGCTTGGGCCAACCGTTTTCGGACTGCGGCTGCTGACTTCCGGGTGGGATTGGTGTGGCGTGGCCGTCCGACGCATCGTAACGATCACAACCGCAGTTTGCGTTTAACGTGGTTTGAACCATTTTTGGATCGGGAGTGGATTGCTTGGACGTGTTTGCAGGGGGATGGTGGGGGGGAGGTGGCGGGAGATGTGCGTTGGCTTGAGCGGATGGCGTGTCCTGATCTGACCGATTTTGCGGCGACTGCCAGGGTTGTACAAACCTTGGATTTGGTCATCACTGTGGATACCGCTGTGGCCCATTTGGCGGGTGCTTTGGGGTGTCCGGTATGGGTTTTGTTACCTTTTGTTCCCGATTGGCGTTGGGCGGCGGCGGGGGAAACTACCGTATGGTATCAATCCATGCGTCTTTTTCGGCAGCCGGCTTTAGGCGATTGGGAATCTGTCAGAAACCAGGTTCTGATGGCGTTGGACGCAAACCGTTGAGGGTACCGAGCGGCTTGGTGGTTTTTTCAATTTTTGATTTTTCCAAGAAATGGTTGATCAAACCCGGTTTTCTGCCGATCTATTACCTTATGGGGGGTAGCAGAGATCGGTTGGTGCTGCCCCTGTGGTTTGACGGAAGGCACAAAGGATTTCATGGAGGAAATGGTCATGTTTATTCCATATCAGGCGGGCAGGGTGACGCTTCCGGCTGAATATTTGGTTCCCAAGGCCAGGGTGGTAGAGGGAGGAGGTCAATTCTCAGGGCGTTTTGCCGAGCGTTCTGCCTCTTCCAAACGCCGTGGCGAGACAACACAGGATGCCGATTTTCAATCCGTTTTCAAACGGGTTCTTGATGAGGGAGCAAGGAGAGAGTGACAGGGCGCACCCAGGGCAATCGCATTTGAAATTGGCACGTCCAAATACCTCGGAAAGAAGAAATTATTAAAAGAAAAAAGGGGTCTGGGGGATTGCCCCCAGGGTTTTGCTTTGATTTTGCCTTTTACGCGCCCTTATCCCGAAGCATTTTTCCCGTGCCTTTTCTTTTAA